>CAZDEI010000026.1:0-8464 GCA_964504325.1 uncultured Eubacteriales bacterium
CTGACCACCGAGCTCGGATATTACAGGGGTATTCTGACTCCCGTTATAGAAAAAATATGCAGGGAGTATTTAAAGCGAGAGGGGCTTGATCAGAGGGTTACGGTGAAATGGGACAGCATTTCGCTGCAGGATGAGGTCGAGGAGGCAAGGGCAAGGCTCCTGCGTGCACAGGCGGAGGAGCTTGAAAACGGAGCAAGGAGAGTGACCGAATGAAGAACGGACAGATCAGCGAGAGCGGCAGACCGACCGAGGAGCAGCTTCGCGAGATAAACAAATTCACACGCCGTGAATTTTCCGCGGATGAGGTGTATTCCTTTACCGTGATACTCTGTGACAACGATGTTGACAGGGATAATGAGAGGTTCACGGTCAGAGCACTCAAGAAAATGGCAGAGCTTTTTGTCGGAAAAACGGGAATATCCGACCATTCGCACAGGAGCAGCGATCAGTGTGCGAGAATATATCTTTGCGAGGTTGTCGAGGACAGCGAAAGAAAAACCGTATACGGAGAGCCCTATTACTGTCTTAAGGCAAAGGCATATATGCCCGTGACCGAAAAGAATTCCGAGCTTATCACCGAGATAGAGGCAGGCATCAAAAAAGAGGTAAGTGTCGGCTGTGCGGTGGGCGGAAGGCGTTGCACCGTTTGCGGCGGCGAGCCTGCCGTTTGCGGACATAAAAAGGGAAGATATTATCAGAAAAACGGTCAAAGGACACTCTGTGCACATGAACTGACCGATGCGGCAGATGCATATGAATGGTCCTTTGTCGCCGTGCCGGCACAGCCGAGAGCGGGTGTTACAAAGGCCTTCGGTGCGGTAAGAGATGCGGAGACTGCGGTGAAGGCCCTCGCCGAGGGAGCCGTAGAGCTCGACAGAAGAGAGGCCTACGGGCTTTTTGAATATATCAAGGCACTCAAGACAAAGGCGGACAGTGCCGAGGAATATCTTGAGCTGCAGAAGAGAGCGGCGATAGGCAGGCTTTCGGCCTCTCTTACCGATGAGCAGGCGGAGGTTGTCAGGGCGGCCTGTGACAGAATGACGGCTCATGAACTTTTCAGGCTTTACAGGTCGGCCGCATCAGCCGAGGCCGAGCCGACGGTTCAGCTTAAAAGGAGCAGAAAAGCAGGCGACAAAGCCAAGGACAACAGAGAATTTATTATTTAACTAAAGGAGACTGAGTATTATGGCATTTGACAATAGAACACTTGAAAAGGGAATGTACGCAAATTCCGAAAAGAGCTTTTCGGAAATACTCGAGGAGCTTGATCCGAGTGCGAATTATCAGGGCACCGAGCTTGAGGGCATGGACGCCTTTTCCCGTCAGCTCAAGCGCTTTGATATAAAGGTCGGAGGCTCGGGCTCGGACACGGTCGGCAAGTTCTTCGCCACTACCGCCTCCTCTGCACTTTTCCCCGAATATGTTTCGCGTGCGGTAAGGCAGGGCGTTGAGGAGGCAAATCTTTTACCCGATATAGTCGCGGCCACCACCAAGATAAACAGCCTTGACTACAGAACAATCGCATCGGTGCCCTCGGCGGACGATAAGGCACTGAAGGAGGTTGCCGAGGGTGAGACAATCCCCGAAACCAAAATAGTCACTCAGGAAAATCTCGTTCATCTCAAAAAGCGCGGAAGAATGCTCGTCGCTTCATATGAGGCCATAAAATTCCAGAGGCTTGACCTCTTTACGGTGACCCTCAGACAGATCGGCGCATATATAGCCAATCAGCAGTTTGCCGACGCGGTGAAGGTGCTATCCGACGGCGACGGCAACGGCAATCCCGCCGAAAAGCTTACGGCAGGCGAGGCCTCCGTGCTGAAATACTCGGATCTGCTCAGCCTCTACAAGAGCATGGAGCCCTACGAGATGAACACCCTGATTGTCAATCCCGACATGCTTGTAAGGCTGCTTTCGCTTGAGGAATTCAAGAATCCGCTCGCGGGAATCAATTTTCAGGGCACGGGAAACACCGGCAATCCTCTCGGTGCCAAGCTTGTGAAGTCGGCCTCTGCTCTTACCGACGGAATAATTGCACTCGACAGGAAGTGTGCTCTCGAAATGGTGGTGGCCTCCGATGTCGCTGTTGACTATGACCGTCTCATCGACAGACAGCTTGAGCGGGCGGCAATAACCTCAACCGCCGGCTTTGCGAAGATATTCACCGGCGCCTCCAAGATACTTACCGTTTGATTTTCGGAGGCAGTATGAAGGGCGTAATAGACATAAACGGAGTTATAGAGGTCTATACGGCGCTTTCGGGCAGGTCGGCAGAGGACGGCAAAGCGGGGATCCTCTGTCGCTCGGCCGCCGAGACGCTGCTCCGTCAGCTGAAAAGCGACTGTGACTGCATAAGGGAAATGGGCAGACTGTGCTATGCGGCAGGCTGTCTAGCGTATTACAGAGGGCTGCTTCTCGATACCGCCGAGGGGAGCGACAGCTTCAAGGCGGGCGATGTCACCGTCACCGCCGGAGAGAACACCGAGGAGGCGGCACGCCGTCTTTATACCGATGCCTTCGCCTCCATAAGGGATCTGCTTTGCAGCGGCGATTTCGCCTTCAGGAGGGTATAATGAATATCTGTGGGAAAATTAAGGCGGAGCTCGAAAGGCACGGGCGTGAGATAAGTGTCAGCATTGAGGGCAACAGCTCTGTCTGCCGCGCTATCATAACTCCCCTGAAATACAAAAATAAGATGTATCTTGAGGAAAATATCACTCTGCTCGGCGCGAGGGACACGAGCCGCTCCTTGTATATCGGGCCCGCCGAGCTCGATTTCACGGGGGATTGGGCGAGCGTGACGGTGGGTGACGGCCGCTTTTCGTATTCAGTCGCACGGGCCGATATGATTTACTGCGATGACCATCCGGCCTTTGTCAGAGCAGTGCTTTACGACAGAATTTTCGAAGGAGAGTAACGGTCATGCAAAGCATATCGGATATAGCTTCAAGGCTCACCGAGCTGATATCGGGCTCGCTCGGCAACGAAAGGGTCTACAGGGCCTTCGAAAGCGGAGCACATGGGCGCATTCCCGTGAAGCGGACAACGGTGACGGTAGGAATTAAAAGTGTCGAGCTGAGCGGGGAAAGCAGTGCTGCCGGAGCAGACTCCGCCACTCTGCTTGTTACTGCGGATATTAAAATATGTGTGCCGAAGGCCGGCTCGGGCGAGGTGGCTCTATATGTGCTTGACCGCATATTGACGGCCCTGCTTGAGGCAAGCGGCAGCGGCCTTGAGGTGGTCGGACTTTCCTCCTCACCGATAGCCTACAGCACGGCACTCGGAGCGCTTGTCCTGCCTGCGGAGATAACCGTAAGAGCAGCTTAATACCGGAGACTCGGACATGGCCGGAGGCGGTCTCGCAATTTTGCGAGGCCGCTTTTTTTTATGCCTACCACTTGCAAAAGAACGGATAATATATTATAATACAAAATTGTATAGATATCGATCACGGGAGTGCGTTTCCGCGATGCCGAAAAACAGAATGGTGGTATTATGGGTAACGAGAAAAAGGTAAAAGAGATCACCTCCATGGATGAGGATTTTGCACAGTGGTATACCGATGTTGTCAAAAAGAGTGAGCTTATTGACTATTCAAGCGTGCGCGGCTGCATGATAATCAGACCGTACGGCTATGCCATATGGGAAAATATACAGCATATTCTCGACGGAATGTTTAAGGCAACGGGACATGAAAATGTTTATATGCCGATGTTCATTCCCGAAAGCCTTTTGCAGAAGGAAAAGGATTATGTCGAGGGCTTTGCACCCGAGGTGGCATGGGTAACACACGGCGGCAATGAGAAGCTTGAGGAAAGGCTTTGCGTGCGCCCCACAAGTGAGACCCTTTTCTGCGATCACTATAAAAGCATAATCAGATCCTACAGAGATCTGCCCAAGCTTTACAATCAGTGGTGCAGCGTTGTCCGTTGGGAGAAAACCACACGACCCTTCCTTCGCTCGAGAGAATTCCTCTGGCAGGAGGGACATACCGTCCATGCTACGGCAGAGGAGGCCCGCGAGGAGACCGTCCGCATGCTGAATGTGTATGCCGAATTCTGTGAAAAGCAGCTTTGCATGCCGGTCGTCAAGGGCGTAAAGACCGAGAAGGAGCGCTTTGCCGGTGCCGAGGATACATATACAATAGAGGCACTTATGCATGACGGTAAGGCTTTGCAGAGCGGCACCTCACATTATTTCGGAGACGGCTTTGCCAGGGCCTTTGAAATACAGTATCTCGACAAGAACAATAAGCTTGTGTTCCCGCATCAGACCTCATGGGGAGTCACAACAAGGCTTATCGGCGCTATCATAATGACTCACGGCGATGACAACGGCCTTGTGCTTCCTCCCGCAGTCGCTCCCGTTCAGGTGATCGTAATACCGATCGCCATGCATAAGGAGGGCGTGGCCGAGAAGGCGAGCGAGATATGTGAGCGTGTTAAGAAAATCTGCCGTGCGGGAATAGATCTCAGCGAGCAGTCTCCCGGCTGGAAGTTCGCCGAGCACGAAATGAAAGGCGTTCCCATCCGCTTGGAGATAGGCCCCAAGGATATCGAAAACGGTCAGTGCGTCCTCGTTCGCAGAGACACCGGAGAAAAAACGGTTGTTTCGCTCGATTCGCTTGAGGAGTGCATCCCCGCACTGCTTACGAGCATATCGGAGAATATGTTCAAGACCGCTCTCGAAAGACGCAAGTCAATGACCTACGATGCACACAGCCTTGAGGAAATGGCAGACATAGCCGAAAACAAGCCCGGCTTTATCCGTGCCATGTGGTGCGGTGACCGCGAGTGTGAGGATAAGCTCAAGGAAGCGGTCGGCGTGACCTCAAGATGCATGCCCTTTGAGCAGGAAAAGATCTCCGACAGATGTGTTTGCTGCGGAAAGCCTGCAGACAAGCTTGTCTATTGGGGTAAGGCATATTGATCGGAGGAAAATGGAAATGATGAAAAAAATCAGTCTGTTTTTACTTACCGCTCTGCTTGCGGTTGCCGTTTTCGCAGTGCCTGCGCTTGCCGTAGACAGCAGCTATTCCGAGGACTCCTCGGTGGTCGACAGCTCATATTCGGAAAACGAATTCAATGATACCTCCTCCGAGGATGCCTCCTCAGCGACGGTCTCCTCCGAGGTCAGCTCCTCTGCAGCCTCGGTCGCGCCGAGCACGAGTTCGGCCGCGGCCTCGTCAAGCAAGGGGAATTTCATACAGGATGATTCTGCCTATTACGCAAGCATAAACTCCATCGGCGATGTGGAATCCAAGACTGTTGCGGGAACCGACGAGACCTCCTCCTTTGCAGGTACCTCATCTCAGTCGGGCAGCAAAACAAACAGCGGCAGGATCACAGGCCCCTTGAAGATACTGCTTTGGATCGCAATTGCGGTTATCGCTCTCTGCGTGCTTGTCCTTGTAAGTCTCAACTTTATTTACAAGCAGAAGTACGAGGCGAGAGATCCTCTTGCCAAGAGCAAGCAAAAAAAGAGCCGCGAAAGAAAGGGCGGCCGCTCGGGTGAGGAGCACGGAAAAGCTCACGGACCGAGAGACTGAGCCGACCCAAGCAAAAATCATGATAAACGGCATTCGAGCCCTTCGCTCGGGTGCCGTTTTTTTTGTCGAAAAACGCCCTCTACGGCGCGTATTCATATCATAAATATTTTTTAAAAATATACCTTGACACTTGCTTTTTTATGCTATATAATAATATACTGCACAATAATAGGTTATTATGCGCTATTTATCCGCAGAAACAGCATAAAATGCACTTCACTCAAGTAAAATTCCGTGGAATACAGACATATCCGTCTCACCCTGCCGAGGAGCTCGTCGGCCTCGGCAGAGTCGGAGCTCTGTCTTCGGCCGTACGGGAACGGTCGGTGCAATTATAATAAGGAGTGATAAAAAGTCTATGGTGTCTAAGGTAAATGTAAAACCTGTGAAACTCGGACGAAACGAGAGGATGAGCTTCTCTAAGATCAACGAAGCTATCTCCATGCCGAATCTCATCGAGATTCAGAAGGATTCCTACCGTTGGTTCCTCGAGGAAGGCTTGAAGGAGGTTTTCGAGGATATGTCCTCGATAACCGATTTTACCGGAAATCTGGTGCTTGATTTTATAAGCTACAGACTTGACGACAAGCCGAAATACACCATTGCCGAATGCAAGGAGCGCGATGCGACATATTCCGCTCCCTTGAGAGTGGTTGCTCAGCTCAGAAATCTCGAGACCGGTGAGATCAAGGAAAACGAAGTATTCATGGGTGATTTCCCCCTTATGACAGCTTCGGGAACCTTTGTCATCAACGGTGCGGAGCGTGTTGTTGTATCACAGCTCGTTCGCTCACCCGGTGTCTATTTTGACGGAACCGAGCGCGACAAATCCGGTAACATCCTCTACACCTCCACCGTCATTCCCAACAGGGGAGCATGGCTTGAGTATGAGGTCGATCAGAACGGCGTCATATATGTAAGAATCGACAAGAACAGAAAGCTTCCCATTACCACCTTTATCCGTGCCCTCGGAGTACAGTCCGATTTCGAAATCGGACAGCTTCTCGGCGAGGAGAAAAACCTCCTCCTCACCATGGAAAAGGACGCAACCAAGAGCACAGATGATGCACTTATCGAGGTATACAAGAAGCTCCGTCCGGGCGAGCCCGCTACCGTAGAGGGCGCTCAGAGCTATCTGGATCAGCTCTTCTTTGACGAGAGAAGATACGATCTGTCCCGTGTCGGAAGATATAAATACAACAGAAAGCTTGCTCTTGCCGGCCGTCTTACCGGCAAGGTGCTTTCACGTCCCGTTGCGGATCCCATGACCGGCGAGATAGTTGCCGAGGCTGATAACACTCCCGTAAGCCGTGAAAAGGCACTTCAGCTTCAAAGGCTCGGTGTTAAGGAGGTATACGTCCTCACTCAGAATCAGGACGGCGAGACCTCCGAGATAAAGATCCTCACAAACGGAATGGTGGATATCGCCGACTTTGTTTCCGCTGAGGTTGCCGACTACTGCAAGAACGAGCTCGGAATCAAGGAAAATGTCTGCTTTGAGGTGCTTAAGGGCATACTTGAAAACGCAGGCAACGATGAGGAAATAAAGAATGCCGTTGCCGAGAATCTTCTTTCCGGCAAGGGTGCAAAGCTTTATCCCAAGCATATAACCACCGACGATATATTCGCAACCGTAAACTACTTTGTGGGACTGCCCTACGGTGTAGGCTCGGTTGATGATATCGACCACCTCGGAAACCGCCGTATCCGTTCGGTCGGCGAGCTGCTTCAGAATCAGTTCAGGATCGGCTTTTCGAGAATGGAGCGCGGAATCCGCGAGAAGATGACCCTTCAGGCACAGGATATCGATGCGATAACTCCGCAGTCACTCATCAATATCCGTCCCGTTGTGGCAGCCATAAAGGAGTTCTTCGGCTCCTCTCCGCTTTCACAGTTCATGGATCAAACCAATCCGCTTTCCGAGCTTACTCATAAGCGCCGTCTTTCGGCTCTCGGCCCCGGCGGTCTTTCCCGTGACCGTGCAGGCTTCGAGGTCCGTGACGTTCACTACAGCCATTACGGCCGTATGTGTCCTATCGAGACTCCCGAAGGTCCGAACATCGGACTTATATCCTATCTCGCAACCTATGCGAAAATCAATGATTACGGCTTTATCGAGGCTCCCTTCCGTAAGGTTGATCCCGTTACTCACAGGGTTCTCGATGAGGTAATCTATATAACCGCCGACGAAGAGGACGATTACATCGTCGCTCAGGCCAACGAGCCGCTCAATGAGGACGGCACCTTTAAGAATTTAAAGGTTAATGCCCGTCATCTTGACAGATTCATGGAAATTGAGTCGGATAAGGCTCAGCTCATGGACGTTTCTCCGAAGATGGTCGTTTCGGTAGCTACCGCAATGATCCCCTTCCTTGAGAATGACGATACCAACCGAGCACTTATGGGCTCCAACATGCAGAAGCAGGCGGTTCCGCTGCTCCGTACCGAAAGCCCGATAGTCGGAACTGGTATGGAATACAAGGCTGCAGTCGATTCAGGCGTTGTCGTTCTCGCCAAGAGAGCCGGCACCGTTGTCGCCGCAGCCGCCGATTTGATAAAGATTAAGGCGGATAACGGCGAGATTGATGAGTATGAGCTTATAAAGTTCCTGCGCTCCAACCACGCCACCTGTATCAATCAGAAGCCGATTGTAAATGTCGGTCAGCATGTTGACGAGGGTGAGGTTATTGCCGACGGCCCCGCAACCTGCAACGGTGAAATAAGCCTCGGAAGAAACGCTCTTATAGGCTTCATGACCTGGGAGGGCTATAACTACGAGGACGCCGTGCTTCTCAACGAAAAGCTTGTTCGTGAGGATGTATATACCTCTATTCATATTGAGGAATACGAGATTGAAGCGAGAGATACCAAGCTCGGACCCGAGGATATCACAAGAGATATTCCCAATGTCGGCGA
>CAZDEI010000027.1:0-8410 GCA_964504325.1 uncultured Eubacteriales bacterium
CGCATATGACCGCCTTAAGGCTGCCTATGCGGATACGATGCCGCTTATCCTGCTTGCCTTATCCTCATCGGCCGCCTTAAGTCGGTCATATGCGGCTATTTTGTTCTTTTCCTTGGTAATCTTCTTGAGGATCTTCTGAGAGTTTTCCATGTCATTCCAAAAATCCTCCGCCGCAGAGCGCTTTTCAAGTTCCTCTATCTCGGCCCTTGCCGCCTCAAGATCGAGAGCATCGCCGAGATCCTCAAGCTCACGCTCGTAGCCCTCAAGCCTGAGACGCTGTTCGTCAAACTGTACCATAAAGTATTCCTTCCGTTATTTGTAATTATAAGCTGTCCTTCAAGCGCCCCTTGCTTAATGCTTTTTTGCGGCAAGGGCGTACCAATTATCCTCATTAACCGCCTCAAGCACATCAAAGCCCGAGGCCGTCAGGGCCTCAACAACCTCATCCTTCCGAATGTCGATGATTCCGGAGCAGATGAAAACTCCGTCGTCCTTTAAGTATTTTCCGACATCCGGAGTGAGTCGAATTATGGCATCCGCAACAATATTTGCGACAACTATGTCGAATTTTCCGCTTACCCTTTCCGCAAGATCACCGACAAGATATTCCGTTCTGTCGGAGACGCCGTTTATCTCGGCATTTTCCTTGGCGACCTTAACGGCAACGGGATCTATATCCACGCCGACCGCTCTGCCGGCTCCGAGCAGCACCGAGGCAACCGAAAGAATTCCGCTGCCGCTGCCGATATCCAAAAGCTCGATGCCCTCTCTCACCGAGCCGTCCAAAAGCTCAAGACACATCTTCGTTGTGGCGTGTGTGCCCGTTCCGAAGGCCGCTCCCGGGTCTATCGAAAGCACGGCTCTGCCGCCGTCCGGCTCAAGCGCCTCCCAAAGAGGTCTTATCAAAAGTCTGCTGCCTACGGGTGTGGTCTTGAAATATTTTTTCCAATTATCCGCCCAATCGGAATCCTTTACCGTGCCGTGACCGCAGCTGTAGGGTATTCCCTCCGCCTCAAGCCTTGCGGTCATATAATCGGCGCGTGCCTCGGCACCGTTTTCGGGATCGAGATAAAGATGTATCACCGAGCTTGTTTTGTCCTTGCTCAAAAGCTCCTCGTCAATCAGGTCAATATGTGCAATCTCAAGAGCATCCCGCTCAAGCTCGGAATAATCCTCGGTGTAAAAGCCGTGGGGTGAGGCCATTTCGGCTATTGCCTCTGCCCTCTCGGTGTATTCAAGCGGCACCCTTACGGTAAATTCAAGCCATTCCATTTCTATATCTCCGTTATATCTGCTGTCTTTTCTCGGCGCTTCTCTTCGGTCGCGCGTTGTCTATAATATATTACCATAAAATACTATCATATAACAACATATTTTATATTATTATTGTAATTTTCAGCCCGTTGTATTATAATTTTTATGATTCCCCGGCAAGCCCGGGGGCTTTCTTTGGTGCGGCAGCCGAGCTCGCCGCCAAAATTTTCGGGAGGAAAACGCTCAATGATATGGCACGGTTCTGAAATAAATGAGGTTTGCAGGGAGCTCGCTACCGATCCCGAGGCAGGCCTTTCCTCGGTCGAGGCGGAAAAACGGCTTGGCATATACGGAAGAAACATATCCTCCGAGATAAAGCAAAGCTCCTTCCGCGAGCTTTTGATCGCTCGGTTTTCCGATGCCCCCACGGTGCTCCTGCTTATTGCGACGGCAATATCCGCGCTGACCGCTCTGATCATGCATGAGGGCTCGGCTCTTATTCCCTTTATTACGGCTCTCATTCTTGTCATCAGGGCACTTTTGAGTGCCGCATACGAGCTGAAAACCGTACGCGCGCTCGGCTCATCACGGGTGCTTTCGGTTGCCGAGGCTCGCGTTATTCGCGACAAATGCCTCCGCCGACTGCCGTCCGACGAGCTTGTGCCCGGTGATATAATTCTGCTTGAGGCGGGCGACTATATTCCCGCGGATGCACGGCTTCTGTCCGCTTCACAGCTCCACTGCGGTGAGCAGCCGCTCACAGGCGAGGCGGTGCCCGCCGAAAAGGGCTTCTGCGAGACTCCTCTCGACGATATCACACCGATCTCCGAGAGAAAAAACATGGTATTTAAGGGCTGCTCGGTGGTTTCCGGAACCGCCAAGGCAGTCATAACCGCCACCGGAAACGATACCGAGCTTAAAAAGGGCCTTCGCTTCTCCTCGGAGGAGGACTCGGTCGCAAGCCCCGTAATGAAGAGGCTCGGCCGATTCGAAGGGGCAATCGCCGTCGGCACGGTCGCCGTCTGCTCGATAGCCTTTATCATCGGCCTGATTTGGATAATTGCCGACCGTGAGGGCTTCTCCTTAAAGCTTCTCACCCTTCTTTCCTCTGTGCTTGCGCTTGCCGCTGCCGTCTGCTCGGGTGCCTTCAAATCCGCCGCTCGTGCCTCGGTGGCATACGGAATACGGCAATCAGCCTCCTCCGGCGCGATTTTAAAACGGATCCGCTCGGCCGAGTCGCTCGGCAATGTATCCGTGATTTGCTGCGACAAGACGGGCGTTCTTACGGAGGGTGCAAACGAGGTCAGCTGTCTTTTTGACGGTAGAAAGCTCACCCGTCTTTCAACCGACGAGCCCACGCACGGCGCAATAAATCTTCTCACCTTTGCCGCAATATGCGGAAACGGGTCGGGTCGGCTCGAGGCCGGTCGACCAGTGCGAGAGGGCAATCCCGTGGATTCGGGAATCGCTCTCGCCGCATTAAGGCTGCTCCGCCATTCGCGTGAGGAGCTTGACAACGCCTGTCCGTGCCTCGCCTGTCTGCCCTTTGAGTCTGACGAGGGACTGATGATAACGGTCAATATGATCGACGGCAAGCTTTATGCAGTTATAAAGGGAGCTCCCGAGCGTGTGCTTTCACTCTGCGACGGCTTCGATTTTGATGCGACACAGGATGCGGCCGACCGAATGTCCGCCGAAGCGCTCAAGGTTATAGCCGTGGCTTATAAGCGACTTTCGGAGCTGCCCATGGAGCTCAAGAAGCCCTCTGCCTTTAAGGGCGCTACCCTTTGCGGACTTATCGGTCTCTCCGATCCCATCCGTGACGACACTCTCTCGGCACTCAAAAAGTGCAGGGCTACGGGAATTCGGACGGTTATGGTGACGGGCGACAGCCTCGAAACCGCCTCAGCTGTCGCGGAAAGACTCGGCTTCTTTGAAAACGGCTTTATTGCCGTGGACGGAAGGACGGTCTCGGCAATGACCGACGAGGAGCTTTTCGAGCAGGCCGAGCGCATTTCGGTATTTGCGCGAATTTCCTCCGAAAACAAGCTCCGAATAGTCAGAGCACTGCGAGCCACCGGAGCCTCGGTCGCCGTTACGGGCGATACGGTCGGCGACGAGCAGGCGCTTCGTGAGGCCGATGTCGGCTTTGCCCTCGGCGCCTCGGGAACCGATGTCGCACGCGGTGCCGCGGATACCGTTTTGACTGACAATTCGTTTTCATCCCTTGTGTCGGCGCTTGAGATTGGGCACACGGTTTACAAAAACATGCGCCGCTCCCTGCAGTATCTTCTTGCCTGCGGAGTCGGCGAGGCCTTTATTCTTCTTTTCGGGCTTGCGATATTCGGAGCCTCTCCCCTTGCTGCAGCTCCGCTGCTGCTTTTAAGTCTGCTCATTAATTTTCTTCCGCTTAGGGCGATACAGGCCGAGCCCACCGCCATCGGCAAGCGCGACGAAAAGGTTTCCATGCGTCTTTTCGGCATGGGAGGCTTTCTTTTGAACGGTCTTTGGCAGGGTGCTGTCATCGGCACCTTCGGCCTGCTTGCCTATGCTCTCGGAAAAAGCCTTTATCCCGACAGCAGCTCAGCCGCCTCTACCCTTTGCTTTGCAGTAATGCTCTTTTCCGAGCTGTTTGAGCTGTTTGCGGTGCGTTCGCTGAGCACCTCCTTCTTTTCGGGACAGCTTTCGAAAAACATATATGTATTTATTTATACCGCGGCTGCCGCAGCTATTGCAGCGCTTATAATTCTAACTCCTCTTTCGGGCCTTTTCGGCATGAGCAGCCTCAGCGCCGAGGGCTGGCTGACTGTGCTGCTCTTCTCGGTCGTATTCCTTGTAATCACCGAGCTTGTGAAGACCCTTATTTCACTTTTAAGGCAAAGAGCTCGCTAAGGGCAGAAGCGGTCACGCTTGCGCAAGCCCCTGAGAAGGAAAATCAAAACACAAATAAATGCGGAGGAAGCTTTGATTCGGCTTCCTCCGTATTTTTAATATTTTCGACAATTCTCTGAGCTTATATAGTGACAATTCCGCGATCGACAAGCCTTTGCAGCGAAAGCATCACACCGAGCTTTGCATGCTGAGCCGTAAGTCCGCCCTGAAAATACACAGCATAGGGAGGTCTTATGGGTCCGTCTGCCGAAAGCTCTATCGATGAGCCCTGAATAAAGGCGCCTGCCGCCATTATAACCTCGTCCTTGTAGCCCGGTATCGGATACGGAACAGGGGTAACATAGGAATCGATCGGCGCGGCGGCCTGTATTCCCTCGCAAAAGGCACACATTGCCTCGCGTGAGCCGAGCTCAACCGACTGTATAACATCGTAGCGAGCCTCTGTCGAGCGAGGCACGGTATTAAAGCCGAGTCTCTCGTAAACGGCAGCAACAAGCATTGCGCCCTTAAGCGCCGATGCGGCAACCGTGGGAGCAAGGAAAAAGCCCTGATAAAGGTCCTTAAGCAGGCTCATGCTCGCACCGACGTCTCCTCCTATTCCGGGGGCGTTAAGTCGGTTTGCACAGCGTGCGATGCATTCCTCGGTTCCGCAAATGTATCCGCCTATCGGAGCAAGTCCTCCTCCCGGATTCTTTATCAGAGAGCCGACCGTCATATCCGCTCCGACCTCGGAGGGCTCGAGCTCCTCTACAAATTCACCGTAGCAATTATCGACCATTATCTTAACCTCGGGCTTGACCGATCTTATAAAGGCGATCAGCTCACCGATCTGCCTGACGGAAAGGGTAGGTCTCATGCTGTAGCCCTTTGAGCGCTGTATCGTAACGAGCTTGGTGGCTGGATTTATCGCTTTTCTTATTCCCTCGAAGTCAAAGCCGCCGTCGGGAAGCAGGTCTACCTCGCGGTAGCTTATTCCGAATTCCTTCAGGGAGCAGGCCGACTCCCTGAGGCCTATAACCTCCTCAAGCGTATCATAGGGTCTGCCCACGGGAGAAAGCAGCTCGTCTCCCGGAAGAAGATTTGCCGAAAGCGCAATGGCGAGAGCGTGTGTTCCGCAGGTTATTTGCGGGCGAACGAGAGCCGCCTCGGTGCGAAAGACGGAGGCATACACCCTTTCGAGAGTGTCTCTGCCGAGATCGTCGTGTCCGTAGCCGGTGGTTCCCGCAAAGCAGGCGGCACTGACTCTGTTATCCTGAAAGGCCTTCAAGACCTTCGCCTGATTGTATTCCGCCATTCTGTCGGCCTCGGCAAAGCGCTCACGAAGAGCATTTTCCGCTTCAAGCGTAAGCTCGGCAACCCTGTCGGAGATTCCAAAGTCCGCATATATTTTTCTTAAATCCATTTTATCACCTGTTTTGATCTTTTTCGAACGGTATGATTATACACCTTAAGCGGTCTTTTCGCAAGCACGGCTTACACCGTATCCCGAGCCTCAAGTGCGGAAAACACCTCGGACGGGCGAAAAATAAGCTCGGCAGCCCCGTTCCCGAAGCGCTGTAGCAGCTTTATTTTTTCCGAGCACGACACAAGCGACAGCTCGTGCGGAAGATATATAAACAAAACGCCTCCGCCGTCTCGCTCACCCATCGAGACGGTTACCTCATACGAGGTCTCGCCCACCGTGCACTCGATGCCGGTCGGCTGTCCTGCCTCATCACCGTATATTATATTGACCGAGAGAATTTCGCCGGTAGCCTCGTCAGCCGTGCAATACCAGGAATACGGGCTGTCGGTCGAGACCGTTTTTACCGCGTAAACTCCGTTGCCGAGCGACTCTCCCCTTTGCCATTCGGCCGTTTTTTCACAGCCGCAGAGCGTGAGAGCCGTCAAAGCCGCTGCCGACAGCACCAAAAGCCTTACCGCCCATTTTTTCATACCTATTCACTCCCTGTAGACAGCCGTCGGCAGTCAGGCGAAGTGCGCTCCGCCTATGCCTTGAGCAATTGACCCTCTTTTATCATGCCGTTCATTCGCAGCAGGGTAAGCCTTCTTCTCATGAAGGGCGAGTATTTAACGCAGTCATCGAAAAAGCTCTGCTCCTTTTCGATGTCCTCAACGGTTATTTTGCAGCCGGCCCTTTCCATTGCAGCCCTGCATTCCTCATAGGAGGGGACGCTTTTTATGCTTGCTGCGATTTCACTCCAGTGCGACGAAAGCGCCTCGGGCGATACCGAGTCAATGATATTATCGGGGAAATTGAGCTTTTCTATCTCATCGCTCATGGGACCGTAAAAGCCGTATACCTCATTCCAATTTATATGCTCGTGCCCTACCGTTACAGACGGCAATTCTGCAAGTGCATTGTAATATTTCAGCATTTCAAGCGTGCATACGCCCACATCGTCGCCGTGATAATTCGGTATTTTATTCTCCTGCAGCTCAAGGCATTCGATGAGGTGGGCAATTACATGCTCCGAGCCGCTGGCAGGTCGGGAATTCCGCATAAAGCTCATGCCAACGCCCGTTTTCAGCAGTGCCTCAAAGATCTTGCCCGCCGTATACTCATCCTCAAGGGTAACCCTGTCGGCCATGCCCATAAGCTCGTCGACCGCCGAGCGAGTGAGGCTCGCCACCCTTTCGCAATAAACCTCGCCGGTTAATATGCTTGAGATTCTCCAATCTACAAGGCCTATGTATTTCGCCAGCATATCCCCGAAGCCTGCCGACTTAAGCTCCCTCGGAGCCTTGGCTAAGATTGCGGTATCACCTATTATAACCTCGGGGCTTTTTGCGGGGTGGCTTGCTTTGAAGCCGTTGGCGACTATCGGTGCGCCGTAGGAGGCAAAGCCGTCCATTGACGGTGCGGTTGCGAAAATGCAGAGCAGCTTATCGCATTGTGCCGCGGCCAGACGACAGGGGTCGTTGACCGAGCCGGTTCCGACCGACAAAACACCGGTGTCTCTGTCGGCTATCAGCGCTTTGATTTCCTCCACATGCTCCATCGTCGCCACGCGTAGGCTGTCGTAAATTTTAAGTGTCACATCAAAGCCGCTCAGACTGTCGAGAATTCCCTCCGAGGCCCTCAGGGTGTTTCGGTCGGCGACCAGCAGCAGGCTTGAGGGAAACCCGTTTTTTCTTAATATGCTTCCGACCTCGTGAACCGCGCCCGAGAATATCCGTATATCCCTGATGGCGGTTTCATGGCAGAGTCCACACTCGCACTCTCCCGACATTTCCTTGATTATATTCAGTATTTCCGACATTTTATCCCTTCATTCAAAGGCACGGTAAATGAAACGCTCTATTCTCTTCATTTGAAAGCATACCATATTTTTGTCGGCTTTACAAGGCACAATCGCTCCGTCGCGCCTGTTACCGCGGCCCTGACTTAAATAATTCCTATAAAAGGGTGACCGCCCGCATCCGAAAACGGACACGGGCGGTCGGGGGATTGGGGATGAATATGGGTGGGTATTTACAGACGCCTTGCACAGCAGAGCTCAGTGGCCTGTCGTGCTCAACGGCAGCTGTCCTTCTTCACGAGCGGAGCTTGGCTTCCTTCCTGCCCTTACGGTCAGTCTGAGGTCATTCTCGCACTCCTCCGTGAGACAGCTTACGGTATAGCCTGTCTCACGCATTACGGAAACGATTCGGTTGAAGCTGTTTATGAAAAATCTTATATCGGAAACGGCACCCTTTTTGGCCGCGAGGGGCGAGGCCGTCATTGCCATTGCCGTTCCGTTGTCCTCCTGCCTTGTTTCTACGCTCTTGGAGGAGCTTCCTTCTCTGCTTTTCAGCAGCCCGGTAAGAGCGCTCAGCTCCTCGCGGGTAATTCCGAGCCTGCCCGACAGCTCATGAGGTGAGACCTTAAAGCTTCTCATGGCCTCCTCGGCTCTCTCGGCAAGGGAAATCGGCTCTGTCGCTCTCGAATGAATTCCGTCTGCAAGCCTTATAAGCTCAAGCGTTAAATCATCAGCCTTTACAAGCAGACAGGGAAGCTTTCGCAGACCCGCGCATACGGCCGCTCTATAGCGCCGTCCTCCGAGAATAAGCTCATATCCGTATGAGCTGCGGCGGACGGTCAGCGGTGTTAAAAGACCGTTGTGACGTATGCTTTCGACAAGAGAGGATATGTCCGATCTGTCCTTTTCGAGTGTACGTATCTCCTCGGGTCTTAAATATATCAGCCTGTTTTTGGCTGAGGCTCCGACAGCTCGTTTAAGCATTTTCGCTCTCCTTTTCTTCCCACGCTTAGATTATAAGC
>CAZDEI010000028.1:0-8197 GCA_964504325.1 uncultured Eubacteriales bacterium
CAACACAGAGGGTGTATTTTGAGCTTAGATAGCCGAGTAGCTCGGCGGCACCCTTAATAGGGACTGCCGCCGTGCGCAGAGCAAGCTTAAAGGCATTCTCAAAATCCGTTCCCCTCGGAAAGCAGCCGTTCAGCTCGCCGAAAACGGTATCCCAACGGATTTCGAAGAGCCGCTTCTTGGTGATTTCCTTTTTCTCGACGCTTTCCCACAGGGTGGGATTAATTCTGTCAAAGGCCGAAAGCAGCTCCTCGGTGCCTTCAAGGCCGTATTCGGAGGCTGCGGCAAGTATCGCCGAGTGTGCTGAAAGGTCAAAGTCGAGCAGGGTATCATCTATATCGATTAAAATAAGCTTTTTATTCGAAATCATCGGAAATCCTTTCGGCTAAAGCAGAAGCCGCTTAAAAAAGCGGCTTCATAAAAATCAGTTTGTATAGTTGTCAAAATAGCCCTGAACAAGCACAACGGGGGTGCCCTTGTCACCCGAGCCGCTTGTAAGATCGCTGAGTGAGCCGATAAGGTCGGTCAGCTGTCTCGGTGTGGTGCCCTGAGATGCCATATTACCGACAAGATCGGAATCCTTTGAGCGAATCGAATCCGAAATAGCCTGCCTGAGAGCCTCACCGCTGAGGTCCTTAAAATCGTTGTCGGCAAGATACTTAAGCTTGAGCTCGTTGGGGGTTCCGACGAGTCCGTTTGTAAAGGCCGGGGAAACAACCGGATCGGCAAGCTCCCAAATTTTGCCCTTGGGATCCTTAAAGGCTCCGTCGCCGTAGACCATTACTTCAACTTGCTTGCCGGTTGCCTTAAGGATTCTTTCCTGAATATCAAGCACAAGCTGCTTGCACTCACGGGGGAAGAGCTTAACCTTATCCTCGGTGGATTTATTTGAGCCGAGCAGGCCGTATTTCTCATTGCAGCCGCTTCCGTTTACGGGAGCGTTCATAATTTCGTCAAGTCCGTATACAAGCTTTGCACCGGCAGCCTTGAGAATTCTCTTGGTACGGGCACGCGTGTGAATATCACAGTTGAGAACCTTATCGGTATAATCGAGGATCGCCTTTGCCTGATTTGCAAATACAACCTCAACCTCGGCACCGCATTCACGGATAAGCTCGCTGTAATATTCAACATAATCGACACCGGTGAACTCATGCTTACCGTAGCCGAAAAGCTCACGGTATTTCTCAAGCGAGAGGACATCGCTGTAGGGATTGACTCCCGCTTCGTCTATCTTATCGAGGCTGACCAGCTCGTTGCCGACCTCGTCGGACGGATAGGAGAGCATAAGGACGATCTTTTTTGCTCCCTTGGCAATTCCGCGAAGACAGATTGCGAATCTGTTTCTCGAGAGAATCGGGAAGATAACACCAACGGTATCTCCGCCGAATTTTGCCTTGACATCGGCTGCAATATCATCGACCGATGCGTAGTTTCCCTGAGAACGGGCAACTATCGATTCGGTGACGGATATTACATCACGGTCGCGAAGCTCGAAGCCATCGTTTTGCGAAGCAGCAAGCACACTGTCGGCAACGATAGCGGCGAGATCGTCGCCCTCGCGGATGATGGGACAGCGGATGCCCCTCGACACGGTACCTACTAATCTTTCTTTTTTCTCCATTGCGGGTCTTTCCTTTCGGAGTAAAATAAATTACACTATATTTTAGCACACCTGACCCGTCTGTGCAATATTTTTTTAAGGACAAGTTGAAGTTTTTTAACTGTGGTAGTATAATTACAGGAGTTGATTTAGTCTTTTAAGTCTTTCATCTGTATAATGGGAGGAATGAATCATGTCAGAAATCTTCACCTCAGCCGATCAGCTGATCGGAAACACACCGCTCTTGGAGCTTTGCGGTATTGAAAAAAAGCTCGGGCTCAGAGCGCGTATTCTCGCTAAGCTTGAGCTTTTCAATCCGACGGGCTCCGTAAAGGACAGAATCGCCAAGGCCATGCTTGACGATGCCGAGCAAAGGGGACTTATCGGGGCGGATTCGGTTATAATCGAGCCGACCTCCGGAAATACGGGTATCGGCATTGCCGCTGTCGGTGCCGCAAGGGGCTACCGTGTGATTATAGTAATGCCAGAAACAATGTCAGTTGAAAGGCGTAAGCTTATGCAGGCCTACGGAGCCGAGCTTGTGCTCACCGAGGGCTCTCTCGGAATGAAGGGCGCAATAGCAAGGGCTGAGGAGCTTGCAGGAGAAATACCCAATTCCTTTATAGCAGGTCAGTTTACAAACCCCGCAAATCCCGAAATGCACTATAAAACTACCGGCCCGGAAATACTTTCCGCAACCGAGGGAAGACTTGATTGGTTTGTTGCGGGAGCGGGCACGGGCGGAACCCTGACGGGCACGGGAAAATTTCTCAGGGATAATATTGAGGGAATAAAAATCGCGGCTGTTGAGCCTGCCGACTCACCCGTGCTTTCCGAAAACAGAAGCGGTCCTCATAAGCTTCAGGGAATAGGCGCCGGCTTTGTGCCGGAGGTTTTGGATAAGGGTGTCTACGATGAGGTGCTTACCGTTTCAACCGAGGAGGCATATTCCTTCGTTCGCGAGCTCGGAAGGTGTGAGGGAATTTTTGTGGGAATTTCCTCGGGTGCCGCTCTTGCGGCCGCGGTAAGGCTTGCAAGACGCCCCGAATCGGAGGGAAAGGTCATTGCCGTTATATTTCCAGATACAGGCGACAGATATCTGTCGGTTGACGGACTTATCTGTGACTGATCAAAGCAGTCGAAGCTTTTTAAGACGCCTGTCAACGGCGGCGGTTATCAGACCGATAGCCGCACCGCAAAGGCAGCCCGTTGCTACTAAATACGGCAGATATGTAATTACGGCTTTCGTCCTCAAAAGCAGCAGTGCCGCCGCGAGCTGACCGCAGTTGTGTGCCACACCTGCTGCCGAGCTGATACCTATCGGCGAAAAGCTCTTGAGTCTTGAAATAATCAGCATTACCGCAAAGGAAAGCAGTGCTCCCAAGGCGGCGTAGACAAAGGACAGTGCGCTGCCGAAGGTAAAGGCGGTTATTATAAGTCGGCAAATGCTTACAAGCGCGGCATCTGCGATTCGTCCGTTCAACATCAGCAAAAGCACTACGGAATTCGCAAGGCCGAGCTTGACCCACGGCAGAGCGGGAAGTATCGGCAAAAGATGCTCGATATAGCCGCAAATGAGTGCCAAGGCGAGTGCTATGCCGTCAAGGCAGAGTCGTTTTGCTTTCATTTTTTCACCTCTGCAATCAGTCGGTGGGGAAGACATACAATCGATTCTCCGAGCTCACTTATCGGTGAATGCCTCATGCATATTCCGTTTTTACAGTCGGAAAATTCAATTGAGGCATGACCGTCCTTTATAACAAGCGTATTTGTGCCGTATTCGGTGGTAATATCCACACTTGTGCTTTTGTTAAGTGAGTAGCGGCCGTATTCGGCACCGTCTACCGTCACAGCTACATAGGCACCGCCGTCACCGTAGACGAAAAAGATAATAACAGCGGAAACGATCGCTGCTATTAGTGTCGATATTATTAATATAATGTCGCTTTTTGTCGGCTTCACTGTCTGCCTCCGTTGTTTGATATGAATATTTTATTGTAAACGAGAGGGACAGTCAAGCGTAATTATTAAATTAGTAAGGATGTAGCATTTGAAAAAAGCACCTGCAATCATTATTGCTCTGATTTTTATTATGTCGCTCGGCGGCTGTAAAAAAAATGTAACAAGAACAAAAACGGCGATTTGCTTCGATACGGTGGTTAGCATTTCACTTACGGCGGAATCCGCGCAAAAAGCCGATGTGCTTCTCGATCGGGCCTTTTCAATTTGCGAAAATTATGATAGAATGCTTGATATGTATTCGGTAGACAGTGAGCTGTACGCCTTGAATTCCTCTGCGGGCACAGAGGTGAGAGTCGCTGATGAGCTTTACGAAATTCTGCTTCTTTGCCGAAAGTATTATCAGCTGACCGACGGTGCATTTAATCCCTCTATGGGTGCAGTTTCGGAGCTTTGGAGCTTTCAGTCTGAAAATCCGACTGTACCCGAAAAATCTGAAATTGCCGAGCTTTTGCAGGCTGTCGGCTTTGACGGTGTCGTATCCGATGAAGGCACCGTGACTGTAAGCAGGGAGGCGAAAATCGACCTCGGCGGCATTGCAAAGGGATATATAACCGATAAAATCACAGAAATGCTGATAAACGGTGGCGCCGTCTCGGCCACCGTAAATCTCGGCGGTAATGTTGCCGTGCTTTCAAACGGGAAAACAGTTATCGGAATTTCCGATCCGTTTTCCTCCTCCGGCGGACTTGCCGAACGGCTCTGCTGTGACGGAAGGCTGACGGTCTCAACTGCTGGCAGCTATCAAAGATACTTTGAAAGTGACGGCGAACTCTACCATCATATTCTCGACCCCGATACGGGTTACCCTGCCGACACCGGACTTGTATCCGTAACTGTAATTTCCGAAAGCTCTGCCGAGGCCGATGCACTTTCGACGGCGCTTTTCGTAATGGGTGCCGAGGAGGGACTTGACTTACTGAGAGCTCTTGATTCCGCCGAGGCGGTTTTTATAACCGAGGACGGTAAAACTCTGCTCAGCGACGGTCTTGCCCGAGCGGACGGTAAAATCTGTCTTAAAAAGCAAAGCACCGACCGTTAATCACGGTCGGAGCCTTACTCAATCGCAATCTGCGCCGTTACAGCCGGTAGCGGCGGTGTCTCTGAAGAGCAGGGAAATACACCAAATTGCCGCAAGTGCGATCACAACATAAATTATTCTGCTTATCAATACGGTCGGTCCGCCGAATATCCATGCAACGAGATCAAATTCAAACAGTCCGACCAAGCCCCAATTAATACAGCCGATAATTGACAGTGCAAGGCAAATTTTGTCGAATACCATATTTTCAACTCCTTTTTTAGGACTGTTATATTATTTGCAGGCAAACGAAAATTATTCTTTAAGGAAATAAATATGAAGAAAAACGATGAGTTCGAAATTGATATAACAGGAATGACTGCCGAGGGCAATGCCGTGGGAAGATACGACGGAATGGTTGTTTTTACCTCGGGGGTGACTGTGGGTGAGCGTGTAAGGGTTCATGTTATTAAAACCGAAAAGAAATATGCGGTTGCAAAAGCACTTGAGGTCATAAAGCCCTCGCCCGAAAGAATTACCGTCGACTGTCCTACCTTTGCCTCCTGCGGCGGCTGTGCCTACAGATTTATTTCCTATGAGCTTGAAAAGAAAATCAAATATGACCGTGTTGCCGATGCTCTTAAGCATATCGGCGGTCTTGATATAGCTCCCGAGCCGCTTGTTAGCGACGGCCGTCTCTTCAGATACCGAAATAAGGCGCAGCTTCCCGCAACCTATACTACTGACGGACATGTAGCCTTCGGCTTTTTTGCGGGTCGCTCACACAGGGTTGTGGCCTGTGAGGACTGTCTGCTTCAGCCCGAGGAGTTTTCAACAATCTCCGGGGCTGCGGCTGCCTGGGCGGAGAAGAATAGGGTTTCGGTTTATAACGAAAAAAGCGGTAAAGGAATTCTTCGTCACCTTTGCATGAGGCGGGCCGAAACGACCGGAGAAATCTCGGTTATGGCTGTTATCAATTCGGAAAGGCTGCCCTTTTCGGACGAATTTGTGAGCGCTGTGACCGGCTGCTGCTCGGATGTAAAAAGCGTACATCTTAATATTAACACCGAAAGAACAAATGTGATTCTCGGCAAAAAATGCGTAAAGCTTTTCGGAAAGGATACGCTGACCGACAGCATATGCGGCGCAGAGCTGTCTCTTTCTCCGCTCTCCTTTTATCAGGTTAACAGGGGAATGGCAGAGCTTCTTTACGAAAGGGTGAGAATGCTCGCCGAGCCGACCGGTAAAACGGTTGTTGATCTGTACTGCGGCATCGGTGCTATCGGATTGTCCGCCGCACGAGACGCCGCAAGGCTGATTGGTGTCGAGATAATTCCTCAGGCCGTGGATAATGCCCGTCACAATGCAGAGCTCAACGGTGTTGATGTCGCCGAATATTTTGTTGGGGATGCTGCAAGAGCCGCCGCCGAGCTGTCGAACAAGGGACTTTCGGCCGATGTCGTTATTCTTGATCCGCCGAGAAAGGGCTGTACGCCCGAGCTGCTTTCGACAGTAACCGACTCCTTTCGACCCGAACGGATCGTTTATGTCTCCTGTGATCCTTCAACTCTTGCAAGGGATGCCGCTCTTCTCGTGCAAAAAGGCTACTCAGTGGTCAGTGTAACTCCGTATGATCTTTTTCCCCGCACAGTCCATGTGGAGGCTGTTGCCTTATTTTGCCGGAAAGCGATATAATTTCGGACTGTTTAAGTGATGTGTGAATATAAAAATATCAGCTTGTAATGGTGATTTATGAGAAACCTTATAATCTGTACCGATTGGTGGACAGACTGTGACGATGCAGTTGCAATGCGCCTTCTCTGCAGGGCACATAGGCAAAAAGCATATGCATTAAGGGCATAATAATCAACGCATGCATGGAGTATTCCGCAGCCTCGCTTGACGGCTTTTTGAATTTGGAGGGCTGTGCGGATATACAGCTCGGTATTGATCTCGCTGCAAACGATTTCGGCGGTAAACCGCCCTATCAAAAGCGCTTGGCCTCGCATGCGATACGCTATAAATGTAATTATGAGGCCGAAAGCGCCGTTCGACTTTACCGTAAAATTCTTGCCAAGGCGAAGGAGCCGATTGAGATGCTTGAAATCGGATATCTTCAGGCCTTTACTCAGCTTTTGGAAAGCCCGGCGGATGATATTTCAACCGAGACCGGTCTTGAATTGGTGAAGAAAAAGGTCAAAAAATGCTGGGTTATGGCAGGTAAATGGATTCCGACGGTGAAAAGGAAAATAATTTCTGCAGAAACAGTCGCTCGCGAGCTGCCGCAGAGCTCTTCTGTGAAAAATGTCCCGTCCCGGTCGTTTTCTTGGGCTGGGAGGTCGGATATGATGTTATTACCGGGCAGACACTTGACCACAGCGATCATCTCTGTCAGGCGCTGAACGATCACGGCTCTCCCGACGGCAGAGCCTCATGGGATCCGATGCTTGTCGCCTTGGCACTGAACGGAAATGTTGAGAATGCAGGCTACACAGCCGTTCACGGAACCGCAAGCGTTATCGGGAAACCGGCGCAAACAGCTTTATTGCTTCAGAGGATGGCAGACACTCATATGTAGTTAAGCTGCGCCCGAATTCTTATTATGAGGACATGATTAATGGAATGATAGACCGCTGATAATAGATTCTTTAATAAAAATTAAAATATAGGAGCTTATTATGAAAATTGCTGTTATAACAGGTGCATCATCGGGAATCGGCAGGGAATTTGCTCTGCAGCTTGACTGCAGAGCGGAGCTGGATGAAATTTGGCTTATTGCAAGATCGCAGGCAAGGCTTGAGGATACGGCAGCGCTTATTAAAACGAAAACGAGAACGGTTTCGTTGGATTTGTCGGATTCGACAAGCTTCGACAAATATGAGCAGCTGCTTAACGAGGCAGGTGCCGAGGTAAGTGTGCTTGTCAATGCCGCCGGCTACGGTAAGATCGGCGATTTCTGCTCATCGCCCTTGTCCGAGCAGCTCGGAATGATCGAGCTCAATGTCACTGCACTCGTAAAAATGACCTACATTACCGAAAAGCATATGTCGAGCGGTGCCACCGTCATTCAGCTCGGCTCGGAATCAACCTACAATCCGCTTCAGCATTTTGCAATTTATGCCGCCTCCAAGAGCTTTGTTAAATTCTATTCGCGTGCAATTG
The DNA here is from genome assembly GCA_964504325.1 of uncultured Eubacteriales bacterium. Lineage (GTDB taxonomy): Bacteria > Bacillota > Clostridia > Oscillospirales > Acutalibacteraceae > RGIG7384. The sequence goes on from CAZDEI010000028.1 coordinate 7,803, forward strand.
CAAGAGAGCTTAAGGAAAAGGGAATAACTGTAACCTGTGTTTGCCCCGGCTGGGTCAGAACGGCCTTCTTTGAGCGCGCGAATATCGATACAGCAAGCAAAAAGACCTTTGCAAAGCCCTCGGTTACTGCTGACAAGGTCGTCGCCCGTGCGCTTAGAGACGCCGAAAAGGGCAAGGATGTTTCCATGTACGGTGCGTATAACAGATTCCACTGCTTTATTTCAAAGCTTTTGCCTCATTCACTTGTTATGAACATGTGGGAAAGCAAGTACAGAGCAGCCGAGAATAGCTGAAAAGCTCGATTTTATTTTGACTTTCTGTCAATAAATATATTTATTACTTGAATTTTTCCACATTACACAGTATACTTAAATTTGATATTTAATTTTGTATTT
>CAZDEI010000029.1:0-8112 GCA_964504325.1 uncultured Eubacteriales bacterium
CCTCTTGAGCAGTATCTCGAGAAGCTGCACAAGGGAGGCAATTATAAGAATGAATACCACCGTCTGCAGGTATTCAAGGCCGTTTGGCAGCAGGAGCCCATAGTAGACGGGATAGGTCACGGCCGAGGACAGCATCAGCACGAGAGTTACGGCGATGCCCATGCTGAAGGCGCTGTTCAGCTTTTTCGAAACACCGAGAAAGGGGCAGATTCCCAAAAACTGAGAGAGCACGACATTTCCGGTAAGTATTCCGGTGACCAGAATAACGGTTAGCGAGGTGCTGCTATTCATTGTCACACTTCCTTTCACAGTGCTCCTTGCCGGGGCAGGAGGCGCAGCCGGTTGCTTCCACGGGCTTTTTGCCCTTTCGCTCGGATATCGCATTTGCGGCGGCTATCAGCATTCCGAAGGCAAAGAAGCCTCCCGGAGGAAGAATAAAAATGAGCATCGGAGACATAAAGCCCGAGGTGATCGGAATTCCGAACAGGCTTCCGCTTCCGAGCAGCTCGCGAATGGAGCTCATAAGCACAAGCGCCGCGGTAAAGCCGATTCCCATTCCGAGTCCGTCAAGCACCGAGGGCAGGGGAGGATTCTTTCCCGCAAACATCTCGGCACGGGCAAAGATTATGCAGTTTACGACTATAAGCGGCAGATAAATGCCGAGTGAATCTGAGATTGAAGGAGCGTAGGCCTTTACAAACATCTGCACGGCGGAAACAAAGCCGGCGATTATTGTTATGTAGGCAGGTATACGGATCTTATCGGGAATTACCCTTCTTAAAAGCGATACGACAAGATTCGAGCAGACAAGCACCACGGTTGCCGCAACTCCCATGCCGAGTCCGCCCTTGAGGGTGGTGGTGACGGCAAGGGTCGGACAGGTTCCGAGCACAAGCCTTAAAACGGGATTCTCACGGACAAGTCCGTTGGTGAAAACCGACAGGTATTTGTTTTTCATTCTGCACTGCCTCCTTGCTCGCGGATGGCTCTGTATTGCTCAAGAGCCTCGTTGACTGCGGCGGTGACTGCCCTTGAGGTCAGTGTTGCGCCTGTTATGGCGGTTATCTCGTTTTCGGCGGAGGCAGCGCCCTTGACTGTTTCGAGAGTGCCGCTCTTTCCCTTATAAAGCTCCGCAAAGGAAGCCTCGGTGGCACGCTGACCGAGTCCGACCGTTTCGTTTGAGGCATCGACCACCTTGATCGATATGACGGCTCCGTCGGCGGGGTCTACGGCTGTCATGACCTTGACGCTGCCGCCATAGCCCTTGGCGGAGGTGGTGAAAATCATTCCGACCGTATTTCCGTCCCTGTCGGCGGTATATCCGAAATCTGTCGTCGTAAATTCCGCGTCGGGGATGAGCTCCGCAAGTGAATCAAGCTCCTTCTGACGGTCAAGCTCCGCTATGCGTCCGCGTGTGAGCATATTCGCACCCGCAAGAGCAAGAGAGGTAACAAGACAAATCACAAGGAGAGAGGCGATGGGGCTCAGGGCCTGCTTTAAGGCTTTACTGTCCATTTCTTTTATCCTCCCAGCTGAAGGGCTTTCCCGCCGTCAGGCGGTCGATGTGGGGTGTCAGCAGATTCATCAGCAGTATCGAATAGGAAACGCCCTCGGGCAGGGAGCCCTGCCTTATCAAAAATGTCAGAAGTCCGCAGCCTATTCCGAATATCAGCTTACCGGAACTCCTTGCAGGTGAGGTTGTGTAGTCGGTGGCCATAAAGAAGGCACCGAGCATAACGCCTCCCGAAAGCACCGAGCTGAGAAAGGCCGAGCCGAAGAGAGTGATAAAAGAAGCATCTCCGCTCTTGATAAGAGCCGCCGCTCCGCTGATTATGCCGAGAGTAAGGATATAGGCAAGCGGTATTGTCGGAGAAATGACCCGTCTTATAATAAGGTATGCACCGCCGAGCAGTAAAAGCAGGGCAGAGGTTTCACCGATACAGCCGGGAGCTCTTCCGAAAAACAGATCCGAAACAGAATAGGTGCCTGCCGCGGAGGCGAGGGGAGTCGCCGAGGTGACTGTGTCCGCCTCGTTTAGCCAGGCAAGCGGAGTGACCCAATTTGTCATTGCGGTCGGGAAGGATACAAGCAGGATTATTCTTGCTGTTATTGCGGGATTCGCGAAATTTTGACCTATTCCGCCGAAAAACTGCTTTACGACAACGGTGGCCGCAACGGCACCTATCGCCGCCATCCAAAGCGGTATTGTGGCAGGAAGATTCAAGGCAAGTAAAAGTCCCGTGACGGCGGCCGAAAGATCTCCGATGGGATTCGGTCGCTTTATTGCGAGGCAAAACAGAAATTCACCGCCTACGGCCGCGACGATGCAAACGGCCGTTACAAGCAGCACACGGGGGCCGAACAGCACCGTTCCGCCGATAAGAGCGGGCACAAGTGCTATCAGCACATCGAGCATGATTCCGCGCGAGGTGTCCGAATGCCTGATATGCGGATTTGAGGATACAATAAGCTCTTGCATTATTTTCTGTCCTTTCCGGCGCTGCTGCGCAGCTTGATCTTGCAGACCTGCATGGCCTGTGTGAGCGGCCTGCCCGACGGGCAGGCATATGAGCAGGAGCCGCATTCTATGCAGTATTCGGCGTGCAATGCCGCTATCTCGGAGAGCTCCGAGCGGTTGAGGGCCCTTTCGCAGGCCGAGGGATTCAGATGCATCGGGCAGGCGGCAAGACATCTGCCGCAGCGGATACAGGGTGAGAGCGGCTTCGTCTTTAATTGCCGCTCGGTGAGAGCGAGAACCGCGTTGCTCTGCTTGAGAATCAGGGCGCCGTCGTCCTCAAGCGCGGTGCCCATCATGGGACCGCCCATTAAAAGCTTCGCGGGAGTGGCCTTGAGCCCTCCGCAGAATTCGAGCAGCTCACGAACCGAGACACCGATGGGAGCAATGACATTTTTCGGAGAGGCAACGGCGGCTCCGTCAACCGTTATGCGCTTTGAAACGAGCGGCATTCCCGTACGAATATAGCGGTTGAGGGTCGCAATGCTTGTGATATTCATAACAATACAGCCGACATCTGCGGGAAGCTTGCCGAGCGGCAGCTGTCTTCCCGTGACGGTGTAGATTAGTGTTTTCTCCGCTCCCTGAGGATAGCGGCTCTTGAGCTTCATTATATGCACCGAGCCGTCGGTATCCTTCTTGTCCGAGGCGATGGCGTTGAGTATTTCTATGGCCTTGGGCTTGTTTTCCTCAATAGCTATTACAACCTGCTTTATACCGAGAATTCTCTTTACAAGATAAACACCCTCGAAGATATCGCGGGCAGACTCGATGCATTCACGGTAATCGGCAGTGATAAAGGGCTCGCATTCGGCGCCGTTTATTATAAGGTAATCAATCGGACGGTCACCCTTGCTGAGCTTGATGTGTGCGGGAAAGCCGGCGCCTCCGAGTCCGACAAGTCCTGATTTCCTTGCGGCTGCGACGAGCTGCTCGGGAGTCTCCACCGTGAGGGGCCTGAGCGAGGGCTCGGGAGTCATTTCTCCGTCTGATTCGATCACCACCGCTTCGCAGTGATTGCCCCTCGGAGCCTTGTAATCGGTAATTCCGGTAACAGTGCCCGAGACCGAGGAGTGTATCGGAGCGGATACCGGTCTGTCTGAGTCGCCGAGCTTGGTTCCGACAAAGACACGGTCACCGACCGAGACACCTACGGTGCAGGCGGCACCGATGTGCTGTGACATGGGAATAATCACCTGCCCGGGCGGCGGCATTATGACCGAAGCGGCTTCGGCGGTGCTTTTGAAATGTCCCGGCTCGACTCCGCCTCTGATGTGTGCTTTCGGATGAAGCACGCTTTCAGCTTTTTTCATTTTTTTCCTCCGTTGCACGGGTAAAAGGAAGCTACCCGTAAGAATTATGTCGAATACAGTCGTATTTGTGCCGCACAGGCAGCGGCGGCATTATATTATTAAAATATGATTATATCATAAAGAAGCCCGATTTTCAACGGCTCGTAAGCTGTTAATATGACCGTTTTTGTGCATCGTCGCGGATATTTTAAGAACGCCTCAATATTAACAAAATTTTTATAGATTTTTTTTGCGCTTCTATGGTATATTTATTTTGTTGGGGTGAGGAGCAAAATTGCCGCCCTCACCGAGCCTTGCCGCTAAAAGGCAAATACACGGCAGAGAGGGGCGCCTTGCTGTCCTGCCGCAAAAATGAAAGGAGTGACCGCCGCATGGAAAACGGTGCGGTATTTATGAAAAGTAACCGCGCTGCGGTAGCTGATAAGCTTAAGGAAGCGCTTATGTCCGTGCTTCCGCTTGTTTCCATTGTTGCCGTCCTGTGTCTTACCGTAATACCCGTTCGTACCGATCTCATGCTCAGCTTTCTTGCCGGTGCCTTTATGGTTACGGTGGGAATAGGCTTTTTTACCCTCGGAGCGGATACGGCGATGACCCCTATCGGAAGTAAGATAGGAAAAAATCTGACCAAAACAAGAAACATTCCGCTGATACTTTCGGTCAGCTTTGCCGTCGGCTTTGCAATAACCGTTGCCGAGCCGGATCTTCAGGTGCTTGCCGAAACGGTTCCGCATATCAACACAACGGTGCTTATTGTCACGGTTGCTGCGGGAGTCGGCTTTTTCCTGACCGTTTGCATGCTAAGAATTCTTACGGGAATAAGTCTTAAGTGGATGCTGATCGGCTTTTACGCCGTTGTGTTCGCGGTTGCCGCCTTTGCCGATCCCGATTATCTGAGCCTTGCCTTCGATTCGGGCGGAGTTACGACGGGGCCCATGACCGTGCCCTTTATTCTTGCACTCGGTGTCGGTGTTTCAAGCATTCGAAGCGACAGACGCGCAGAGGCCGACAGCTTCGGTCTTGTTGCCCTGGGCTCGATCGGCCCGATACTTGCCGTGCTCGTCCTCAGCTTCTTTTACCCCGGAAGTGAGGCGGGAACGGATACCTCGGTGACCTTCTTCGGCAGCAGCTCGGAAATAGGCGCCGCGTATTTCAGGGCTATTCCCGCATACCTTAAGGAAATGGCGGTGGCTCTGCTGCCAATTGTCGCCATCTTCCTGCTTTTCCAGCTTGTCTCGATAAAAATGTCACGGCATAACCTCGCAAGGGTGCTTGTCGGTATTATCTACACCTATGTCGGTCTTGTGCTCTTCCTGACAGGAGTGAATGTGGGCTTTTCCGCTCTCGGCGGAGTAATAGGCGAAACCGTTGCAAGCGGAGCTTCAAAGTGGCTGCTGATTCCCCTCGCAATGCTTCTCGGTTGGTTTATAATATCCGCGGAGCCTGCCGTTCAGGTGCTCGAAAAGCAGATTGAGGAGGTCAGTGCGGGGGCTATAAAGGGCAAGGTGATCAAGCTCAGCCTTTCAATAGCAATTTCGGTCGCGATGGGACTTTCCATGCTCAGGGTCATAACCGGTATACCCATAATGTGGTTCCTTGTGCCCGGCTATGCCGCTGCGGCGGTGCTTTCCTTCTTTGTTCCGGAAATATATACCGCAATAGCCTTTGACTCGGGCGGCGTTGCATCGGGCCCGATGACCGCCTCCTTCATGCTTCAAATGGTTATAGGCGCAAGTGCCGCGCTCGGCGGAAATGTTCTTCGTGACGCCTTCGGAGTGGTTGCACTTGTTGCGATGATGCCCTTGATAACCATACAGATCGTAGGCGTCATATACGGCAGAAAAGAGAAGCAGGCCGAGGTGCCCGAATACGGCGATCTTGATATAATTGAGCTTTGGGAGGGAGCGGTATGAATTATGTAATATCCATATGCTCTCCCGCACAGGCGGAGCTTCTTGCGGAGCTTCACGGTGAGCTCGGAATCCGCGAGGCCACTCTACTTCACGGCAGAGGCACCGCGGTGCAGAGCATGCTCGATATTTTGGGAATTGAGGATAACGAAAAGCGTATCATGCTTGCGGTCGCCGATGAGGAAACCACGCAGACGCTGATACGCGAGCAGAAAAACAGACTTTTTGTCGGCGTGCCCGGACACGGTATAGTGATAGCCGTTCCCATTAAAAGCATCGGAGGAGGAAAGACCTTGGCATACCTTAATAAGGATAAGGATTATAAAAAGCATCAGCCGATTGCGGCGGTGCCCTATGAGCTGATAATCGCCGTCGCAAATGAGGGCCGCAGCGATGATGTCATGAATGCTGCCCGTAAGCAGGGCGCAAGAGGCGGTACGGTTCTACACGGAAAGGGAACGGGTGCCGCAGGTGAGGAAAGATTCTACAATCTTTCGATCGCAAGCGAAAAGGAGATCGTTCTGATTGTCGCAGCCTCCGAGCAAAAGGCGGCAATCATGCGCTCGGTCCTCGAAAACGCAGGCCCCTCAAGCGAGGCGGGAGCAATCGTTTTTTCACTTCCTGTAAGCAGTGTTGCGGGCTTCGGCATGCTTGAGGACGGCTCGGCCTCAAATGCCTGACGGCACAGGCAAAGGGCCTCACGAAAAATCGAATATTAAAGCTTTATCAAAGCCTACTCGGAATGCGAGCCGAGTGGGCTTTTGCATTTCCGACTGTTTCACTTGAAAGCTGCAAGCGGGGAGCCGATATATCACCTGCTCCTCCGAGCTCGCACGGATTGCGTTCATACTCTCGGCGGAGGCGGCATATGAATGTATAAAAAGAGTATGTTGCTACGGAGGAAGCTTATGAGCAGGGTGAATATTTACGAGGACATAGCCAAGCGTACCGGCGGTGATATTTATATAGGTGTGGTGGGACCCGTAAGGACGGGGAAATCCACCTTTATCAAGAAATTCATGGATGAGCTCGTGATACCTAATATGGACTCCTCCTACAGCAGAGAAAGGGCGACCGATGAGCTGCCGCAGTCGTCGGCCGGCAGAACGATAATGACCACCGAGCCGAAGTTCATACCCGAAAGGGCTGCGGGCGTAAGGCTTGCAAACGGCTGCAGCTTTTCGGCAAGACTGATAGACTGTGTCGGCTATATTGTTCCGTCTGCGCTCGGATACATAGAAAACGATACTCCGCGCATGGTTATGACACCGTGGCTCGATGAGGCGGTGCCCTTTAATATGGCGGCCGAGATAGGAACGAAAAAGGTTATTACCGAGCATTCCACGGTGGGCCTTGTTGTGACGACCGACGGCTCCATAAGCGACATTCCGCGTGCCGAATACGAGGAGGCGGAGGAGCGTGTCATCGAGGAGCTTAAGGAGATCGACAAGCCGTTTGCCGTGCTGCTCAACACCATGTATCCCGAGTCGGAGTACGCCGTTCGCCTTGCCGAGGAGCTCGGGACCAAATACGGAGTTGCGGTGCTGCCCGTAAACTGTCTTGAGCTGACCGAAAAGGATATCAAGGAAATAATGTACAGCATTTTAAGGGAATTCCCCGTCAGGGAAATAAGGGTTTCATATCCGAGATGGATAGCCTCGCTTTCCGCCGAGCACCCGATCAGAAGCGGCCTGCTTTCCGCCATACGCTCCGCCGCAGTGGGAGTGTCCAAAATAAGCAGGCTCAACGATATTGCCGAAAGACTTGCGGAGGCGGAAAATGTCGCATTTTGCAAATTCGGCGAGACCGATCTCGGCAGCGGCACGGCAAATCTCGAAATATCGGTCGACGGCGCACTCTTTTACGGAGTTATCTCCGAGGAGGCGGGAATCTCGGTATCCGACGAGGGGGAGCTGCTTCGTGAGCTTACCGCTCTTTCAAGGCTGAAAAAGGAATACATGAAGGTTAAGGCTGCGCTTGATGAGGTTGAGGCGACCGGCTACGGAATAGTAATGCCGTCGATAGATGAGCTGCATCTTGAGGAGCCCGAAATAGTCAGGCAGGGCGGCAGATACGGAGTAAGACTCCGCGCAAGCGCACCTTCAATACACATGATGAGGGCGGATATAACCACCGAGGTTAATCCGATAGTGGGCTCGGAGCGGCAGAGCGAGGATCTTGTCATGTATCTCTTAAAGGGCTTTGAGGAGGAGCCGACCAAAATATGGGATTCGGATATATTCGGCAAATCTTTGCACGAGCTTGTGAATGAGGGTCTGCACACCAAGCTCAGCCATATGCCGCATGAGGCGCGCCTCAGAATAGCAGGAACCCTCGAAAAGGTGATAAACGAGGGCTGCAACGGCTTGATATGTAT
>CAZDEI010000030.1:0-8099 GCA_964504325.1 uncultured Eubacteriales bacterium
TGATCGGGCTCCATGTGCTGAACAATCAAATAATCCGGCCGTCTTTCGCCGAGCGCCGCATCGAGACTGTCGAGCCATTCATGGGTAAAGGAGGCGTCTACCGTATCGGTAACGGCGATTTTTTCGTCGAATATTACATAGGAATTGTAGGATATACCGTTCGGAATGCGGTATTGACCCTCGAAAAGAACGGTATCAAGATCGTTTACGCCGACATATGCAATGCTTTCGGTTATTTTTTTCATAAGCTCGGATCCTTTCGTGTATTTCTCTATAAGCGGATTATTCCTGAAAAAGTCCTGTTTTATTCACAAATTAATAATAACAGTAATTATTATTACTAATTATACACAAATTTCCTTTTTTGTCAAGCAAAAAAGCTCCGATCTATCGGTGATCAGAGCTCTTTTCTGTTTATTCGGATATTTTCAATTTAACGGCACAGAGGTTGGAGCCCTCAAAGAGCTCTCCGTGCACGGCGCCTATGAAGTCGTCGCCGAGCATGCTGAAGAATTCGCCGCTCACGGTGAATTCGGGGAGCCTTCCGACAAGCCTGCCCTGCTCGAGAAGATAGGCAGACTGCACGGGAGAGGCAAAGTGACCGCTCGGTGTCGTTTCACCGCCGCTCATCATGTCGATAAAGATTGCCCTGTCGGGAACGAGGGCCGCAAGTGATTCAGCAGTCGGTGCGACAAAGAGCCCCGAAAGACCTGCCTGAGGAATTCCGTCATATGCGGCGGCAGAGGTCTTGGAGGGACGGACACCGAAGCGCCTTGCGGCGTTTTTGCTTGCCGTGACATTTACAAAGCGTCCCTTTTCGATAAACGGGGCGCGGAGGCCGTCGGAAATCTGACCCTCTGCATCAAAGAAATTGCGGCCTATTGCGGTCGCGGGATTGCGGTCGTCGTATAGCGAAAGCCTTTCAGAGAAAAGCTCCTCATCAAGCTTACCGCTTATAAGTGAGGCACCCGAGGCGTACATTTCGGCGGTGAAGTTGATTAACAGTGTTTCAAAAAGCGCATCCGAGGTGAGAATAACGGGTATATCACCCTCGGGCATTTTTACGGGCTTGTAAAAGGCCTTGTACATGGAGGCACATTCGGATACGATTCTCGCACGGTCGTAATTTACGGTTGCGCTTCCGTAGGAGGCGTCGAAAACATTGCCCGAGCCGCGTGCCTGAAACACAAGGCCGGTCGACATGTATCGAGTCGAGGAGGTGAGGTGCCTGCCGCTTGAATTGATATATTCGGTGCTCTCGCTTGCAAGACTGAGCTTGTTTGTTATGCAGAAATCGGGGCAGGCCTCCTGGATCTCACCGAGCAGCTCCTTGGCCTCGCCGATGAATTTATCCTCCTCGGGAATATCGGCCGCAATATGCCTTTCCTCGGTAAGAGCTCCGTCCAATTCGGAGGAGTAGGGGATTTTTACGCCGAGAGCCTCGGTCGCCCTGCGGGTAAGCTCCTCCTCGTCGGGCTTGCCGAGCGAGCCGGCAACGCCGATATACCCGTCCGAGTAAACACGAACGGTGTTTTTGTCGGTGACCTGCTTGCGGAAGCTGTCGATTTTTCCCGCCGTCACATTCAGAGTTATTATACTTCCCTTTTGCTTTATAAATTCCTTATTCATGTCTGTCACCGCCTTACTGAACCTTCATTGAGGAAATTCTGACATAGGGGCCGCCGAAGCCGACGGGAAGGGGATACTGCTCGAATTTTCCGCAGCCGCCCGTCACAAAGGAGAGCATCTCGGCTTTATCGGTCAGTCCGTCGACAAGACCGAGCGTTTCGAACACATTTCCCGAAATAACGCTTATCTGCACGGGTCTGCCGAGCCTTCCATCGATTATTTCGTATGCCGTGTGCGGAGCGATCGTAAAGGTGCTCATTCCGCTTCCGTGGGTCACATGCTTGATGAAATAGCCCTTTTTGATGGGAGCAATAAGCTCGTCAAAGCTAAGCTCACCCGGCTCTATATAGGTGTTTGTCATTCGTACGATCGGCTCAAAGAAGCAATTGACGGCGCGTGCATTTCCGGTGAGCTCCTCGTCGAGAGCCGATGCGGTTTGTGCGCTGTGAAGTCTGCCGGTGAGAATTCCGTTTTTAATGAGATAATTCTTTTTGGCGGCGGTTCCCTCATCGTCATAGGGCACATAGCCCGTTCCGGGAAGAGCACCGTATTCGGCAATGGAAAGCAGGGAGGAGCCGACCTTTTTTCCGAGTCGCCATTCCTCCTTCATGCTTTCGTCGGAGAGCATGAAGTCCGACTCCGACTTGTGACCGAAGGATTCGTGTGCAAATATTCCCGCTGCCTCGGGAGAAAGCACAACAGGATAGCTGCCGGCCTCCACGGGCACCGAATTGCGCATGTAGTCGGCCTGCTCCGCAAAGGAGGCTGCGGCCTCGCTTTTTTTCGGTGCAAGCGCATCAAAGCGGTCCGTGCCAGACTGCCAAAAGGCAACGAGCTTTCTTTCGCCCTCAAGCAGGCTGCAGATCAGAGCTACACCGCAGGTCTGATAATCATATTTGATATCCGCACCGAGAGAGGATATGAAATGATATTCACTGCTTCTGTCCAGATAGCGACCGAGAGGCTGCACCATGCAGGAGTCAGCCGTGAGCAGTGAAAGAAAATCGCAAAGCAGAGCCTGCTTTTGCTCGGTTGACACGCCTCTTACCGAGCAGTCGCGGAATTTGTAAAGCTCCGCCCTGTTGACCTCAAGCTTTTTTACGGTGGGCTCGGAAAGTATATTCGGGTTTTTCTCTGCGGCGGCATACAGCTCGTCAAGAGCCGCATCTATGCCGTCGGTGTCGGTAAGTGAGGCGTAATACCACATTTTTCCGTCATAAACCCTTATAAAGGCACATTTCTCGTTTTTGGACTTGCATTCCTCAAGTATACCGTTTCGGTAGGCAATATAGGTCTCGCTGCGGTCCTCAATTCGGACATCGGCGTAATAGCCTTCCTTGAAATTCATTATTAAACACTTCCCCCTGCGGCGGAGCAGAGCATTACTCCGCTGCCGTGATATAGGGTTATTATATCACGGAACAGCTTGAAATAAAAGAGCCATTTGAGCTTTCTTGACAACTCGCGACGGATGATATAATATATAATCAGTAAGCTTTACTGATTGATGATTTTAAATAAACCGGAGATAAGCATGGACAGAATCAATGTGCCCGAGCTGCTGAGGCAGCTTGACGGGCTTTATGAGCACGACGGCCTTGAGGAGGCACGCGAGCTGCTGAGCGGCTCGGCCGCAAGGGCAAGAGAGCAGTCGGATTGGAGTGCCGAGCTTTCGGTCCTCAGTGAGCAGATGGGACTTTCAAGACGCCTCTCGGACAGAAAGGGCGGTCTTGCCTCGGTTGAGCGCGGACTTGAGCTTATAAGGACGCATTTGCCGAGAGCTACGGTGTCGGGAGCGACGGTTATGCTTAATGCCGCCACCACGCTCAAGGCCTTCGGCTTCCCGGAAAGAGCGGTAGAGTTCTTCGGCGAGGTCGAAGCGGCGTACAGCGCCACCCTTTCGTCGGACGATTACAGAATGGCGGGGCTGTACAACAATTACGCACTCGCGCTTGTGGATGTAGGTCGTCTGTCGGAGGCGGAGACCTGCTACGAAAGGGCGCTTTCGGTGCTTGAGGCCTGCCCGAATTCCGAAAACGAGATGGCGGTAACATTTTGCAATATGGCCTATATGTATGAAAAAACGGCGCCCGATGACGAAAGGATAGACTCGGTGCTCGAAAGGGCGGAGCTGCTGCTTGAGCCTCCCGAGAAGAAGCGCGACGGCTATTATGCCTTTACCGCATCAAAATGTGCGTCCGCCTTTGAGTATTTCGGTTATTTCGTTTTCGCCGCCGAGCTGAAAAGGCGCGCAGAGGTGATATATGCGGGGAATTGAAGAATCGGAAAGACTCTACAGGGAGCATTTTATTCCTGCGCTTGAGGCGGAATATCCCGAGTGCGGACAGGTCTATGCCGCGGGACTGTCGGGCAGCGGCTCCGAATGCTACGGCACCGACGATCTGCTTTCGAGAGATCATGCCTTTTCAAACGGCTTTTATATTTGGCTGACCGATGAGGACGATATTAAATTCGGGGTCAGGCTTAATAGAATATACCGCTCGGTTTTCGGGAGCTTCGGTACCGTTTCAGAGCTTCGCGGAGCAAACGGCTGTGAGCGCGGAGTCATAACCCTTGATGAGTTTTTTCTTCCCTATCTCGGCAGACGGGGACTGCCGACCGATATAAGGGAATGGCTCAGCATACCCGACCGTGCCCTTGCAGAGGCCTTGAACGGAGGTGTCTTTTACGACGGACGGGGAGCGCTCACGGAATACAGAAGGAGACTTTCCGAGGATATGCCGAGGGATATCAGGCTTAAGCGTGCCGCCGCCGCGGCTGCACTTGCGGCTCAGGCGGGACAGTATAATTTCCACCGCTGCATAAGCAGAGGGGACAACGGTGCTGCGGCACTTTGTATTGCACGCTTTGCCGAGGAGCTCTCCGAGCTGCTTTTTATCATTGAGGACAGCTTTGCTCCGTATTACAAGCAGCGTCTTGCGGTGATGCGCACGCGTGAGGAAATGCGCCCGGTCGCAGAGGGGCTTTCCTATCTGCTTTCGGCGGAGACCTCAAGGGTCACAGCCGAGCAAAAGCTCTCGGTAATAGAGGAGCTTTCGGCCGATGCGGCGGAGCGCCTTGTTTCGAGGGGAATGTCGGAGGCGCACGGCTCCTTCCTCGAGCCGCATGCCTACAGCATAATGTCAAGGATCAAGGAGCCCTTCATAAGGAGTCTTCATATAATGGAAAAGGGGAGCAGCTGAAAATGACGGTATTTGACAGAATTTACAGGGTTGTCAAGACAATACCGTGCGGCAGGGTCATGACCTACGGTCAGGTTGCTGTCCGTGCGGGAAATGAAAATTGGGCACGCATAGTCGGATATGCGCTGCACAACAATCCCGACCCGATGAGCATACCCTGTCACCGTGTGGTAAGCTATAACGGCTCACTTGCCGAGAGCTTTGCCTTCGGCGGAGCCGAGGGACAGCGCGAGCTGCTCGAGGCGGAGGGGGTCACCTTTACCGCCGACGGAAGGGTCGATCTTTCGCTTTGGGATGCGCTGAATTTTTGACAGTACACTTTTTCGTGGCAGTGTGTTGAATTTTTTTCTTGACAAATACCGCCTGCTGTGTTATCATTTTACAAAATCAATATTAAACCGATGATTAAGAATAGTACCCTTCGGTAAGGCTCAAAGAGAGCTGCGCATTGCTGTGAGCGCGGCAGCGGAGCCGTCGGGGAATGGACTTATGAGGGCGGCACGAAAGCATATTGCAAGTAGCGGCCGACGAGGAGCCGGGCTCGTAAAAGTCACGGAGCCTGTCATATAAGGCAGGTGCAAAAGAGGATGCCGATCACGGTCGGACATCAATTTGGGTGGTACCGCGGATAAATTGCTTATTCGTCCCAAGCATACCTCACAAGGGTCTGCTTGGGATTTTTTATTTTGGAGAGATGCTTATGAAGCCGCTGAATTCAAGACGATGGCGCAGCTGCACTTTTTATACCGAAAAATAATCAAAAAGGGGAACTGCCATCATGAAAAAAATAATAGCTCTTATACTTACTCTGCTTCTTATCCTTTCGTCGCTTCTGCTCCTGTCGGGCTGTGAAAACGGCAAAAAGGGAACAATCGGAATAATACAGTTCGGCTCACATGCATCACTTAACAACTGTCGCGAGGGAATCCTTGCAGGTCTTGTCGAAAACGGTATCGATATCGATGAATACGAGATAGAAATACTCAACAGCAATTTTGATACCGCAGTGGCACAGACACAGGCAAATAAGCTTGTGAATTCAAGGGTCGATGTGATAATTGCGATAGCCACTCCGGCCGCCGTAGCTGCCGCAAATGCCGCCGACGGTGCGGTTCCGGTAGTCTTCTGCGCGGTAACCGACCCCGAGGTCATGTCGGGCTATACAAATGTCACGGGCTCCTCCGATATACCCGATTTCAACAGGCAGCTTGAGGTTGTAACCGCCGTGATGGGCAGAAGCAGGCTTAAAATAGGAGTTCTGTATTCCACCGATGAGGCAAGCTCGCCGATTCAGGTGTCGGAGCTTAAAAGGGCGGCAGAGAGCTACCCCGGAATGACGGTGACCGCAAACGCAGTCAGTGATATAACCACCATAGATACAAGGGTCAATGAGCTTATAAGTGAGGGTGTCGACTGCTTTGTGAATCTGCTTGACAATACAATAGTAGGCAAGCTCGAAACGAATATTTTACCGCTCACAAACGAGGCGGGAATACCCGTTTTCGGCTCGGAAATCGAGCAGGTGAGGATAGGCTGTGCAGCAAGCGCATCGATAGAATATAAGAATGTCGGAAGGCTTTCCGGCAAGGCTGCAGCCGCAATACTCGGCGGTGCCGAGGCCTCCTCACTGGCAGTCGCAACGGTAACCGAGCCGGCGCTTTGTTTTAACGAGGGTGTCTTAAAAGACCTCGGGCTTGAAGGCGCAGACACCTCGGGAATGAAAAATATCTCGGCAAAGGAGTAAACAAAGGTGCTGTTTTTGGGAACCACTGTAGACGGACTTCAAATGGGTCTTTGCTTCGCGGTGCTTGCCGTCGGAGTCTATATTTCTTATTCCATACTCGATTTTCCCGACCTTTCGGTGGACGGAAGCTTTCCCCTCGGCGGTGTTTTCTGCACCGTGCTGATGCTGAGGCTTTCGATTCCTGCTGTAATAGCCGTTCCGCTTTCTTTTTTCGCGGGCTTTGCGGCCGGTGCGGTAACGGGAATTCTCCATGTGCGCTTCCGTATAAGCCGGCTGCTCTCGGGCATAATCGTCATGACCGCGCTGCTGTCGGTGACGCTTGCCATGACAAAGCTCCTGACGGGAACAGGCTATACCACCACTGTGTTTTCCTATCGAAGTCGGGGTCTTACGGGACTCTTCGACGGAGGACTTACAGAGCTTGTCGGAAGAGAGCATAAGGATGCCGTAATACTTGCCGTGCTTCTGCTCGCGGTGCTTGCGGTAAAGCTGCTTGTCGATGCCTTCTTGAAAACCAAGGCCGGCTATATGCTCAAGGCTACCGGAGGAAACGAGAGGGTGGTCACCTCCCTCGGCAAGGATGCCGGTACATATAAGATACTCGGGCTTGCAGTCGCAAACGGACTTTCCGCGGTCTCGGGTGCTCTTTACGCACAGCTTTATTCTCAGTATGACAACACCTGCGGCAGCGGCAAGGTGGTGCTTGCTCTTGCCTCCGTAATAATAGGCACCGCCGTTTTTTCCTCCTTCGGAAGGCTTAAGGCCACAACAGCGGTAATTTTCGGAGCAATTATATATTCGCTGTGCCTGAATTATCTTGTGCTTATCGACAGTGAGGGAATATATCTTAAGCTTATGAATGCAGCACTGTTCGCTCTGATTCTTATATTCAACGACAGAATATCCCGCTTTATTTCGGTACGCAGGCTGAGGGCAAGGGCCGAGGAGGTTGCAAAATGACAGAGCTCAAAAGCATAACAAAGACCTTCGGAATCGGAACGGTCAACGAAAACAGAATATTCGACAGCTTTTCGCTTAAGGTGGAAAAGGGCTCCTTTGTTTCGGTGGTCGGCTCTAACGGCTCCGGCAAAACGACCCTGCTTAATATCATAGGCGGAAGCCTGACCGCTGATTCGGGCAGCGTGATTATAGGCGGCAGGGATATGACCGCCGAAACCGAATACAGGCGCGCGGCGGCAATCGGACGCGTTTTTCAGGATCCCTCAATGGGAACGGTGCCGTCCATGACGATATACGAGAATATGTCTCTTGCCATGTCAAAGGGCAAGAGAAGCGGGCTTTCCGCAGCACTCAACAAAAGGAACAGAGACAGCATAAAAAGCGAGCTGTCCGCTCTCGGTCTCGGGCTTGAGGATAAGCTTGATATGCCGGTCGGCCTGCTTTCGGGCGGTCAGCGTCAGGCGCTTGCACTCCTGATGAGCACCCTGACACCTATAGAGCTTTTGCTTCTTGACGAGCATACGGCAGCCCTTGATCCTAAAACCGCGGATACGGTTATGGAG
>CAZDEI010000031.1:0-7958 GCA_964504325.1 uncultured Eubacteriales bacterium
GCACCGTGTACGGAAGGGAAAATATACCGCAGGACGGCGGCTTTGTGCTGTGCTGCAATCACACCTCCATGTCGGATGCGATATTTATAATTTCCACCAACAAGCGGCAGGTCAATTTCATGGGCAAGGCTGAAATATTCGAAAACAGGATACTCGGCTATCTTTTCAGAAAAATGGGCGTTTTTCCCGTGAAAAGAGGCGCTCACGATATGACGGCGCTTGATTTTGCCGAGGCACTCGGCAAGGAGGGGAAAATAGTCGGAATATTTCCCGAGGGTACCAGAAGGCGTGATTTCGGCCCTCCCATGCAGGGCAAATCGGGAGCCGTAATAGTCGCCGCCTCGGCTGGACTGCCGATACTTCCGTGCGCCATTTACCGCGAGGGAAAATTCAGAATTTTCAGAAGAACCGTGATAAGATACGGTGAAGTGATTGAAAGCGACTCCCTTCCCGATGTGCGCGAGGGAAAAAGAGCCATACGCGCCGTTTTGGAAAAACTCATGGGAACGATAACCGAGCTTTGGGAGCAGGGTAAATGACAAAAATAATCAATGCCGAAAACAGCGGCTTCTGCTTTGGTGTTGACCGTGCCGTCGGCATGGTGGAGCAGCTCTTGAGTGAGGGCAGAAGCGTTTGCACCTACGGCCCCATAATTCATAATGCACAGCTTGTGGATGAGCTTTCCGCACGCGGCGCAAGAGTGGTTGAGTCTGTTGATGAGGTAAGGCCGGACGAGGTGCTTGTGCTTTGCTCACACGGTGTCGGAGCGGCTGTGGTGGAGCAGGCCGAGGCAAGAGGAACCGAATACAGAGATGCCACCTGTCCCTTTGTTTCAAAGCTTCACAGGCTCGTTACCGAGGCAGGCAAAAAGGGAAGAACCGTGCTTGTTGCCGGTGATCCACGACACAAGGAGGTTCGCGGCATCATCGGTCACTGCACGGGTAGTGTATTTACCTTTGAGTCTCCCGAGGACATCTCAGCACTGCTTGAAAACGGCAGTATTTCGGCCGATATGCCCCTTACGGTCGTTTCGCAAACGACATTTAACAATGAAATTTGGAATTTGTGTCAAAAAACTTTAAAAAAGGTATGTACAAATGCCGAATTTTTTGATACAATATGTAATGCTACTGCAAAGAGGCAGGAAGAAGCGGCCGAGCTATCGGCCGAATGTGACGGCATGGTCGTTATCGGAGGCAGGCATAGCTCCAACACATCCAAGCTGTTCGATATCTGCTCGGAGAATTGTCCGGTGACCGTTCATATTGAAACGGCCGCGGAATTAGATGCTTCCGTCTTCTCCGGCTGCAGCCTTGTTGGAGTGGTGGCAGGCGCTTCGACGCCCGCCCGTATTATAAAGGAGGTCTTAAAAACCATGTCGGAAAATCTTACTCCTGCGGCAGAGCAGGAAATCAACTATGATGAAATGTCTTTCGGTGAAGCGCTCGAGGCTTTCTCGGGCAATATGAGCACCGATAAGCATGTGAAAGGATATGTTCTTGCTGTAGGTCCTACCGAGATCCAGGTCGATATCGGCAGAAAGCATGCGGGCTTCGTCCCTGCAAACGAGTACTCAAGCGACCCCAATGTCAAGCTTGAGGACGAGGTTAAGGTCGGCGATGTTCTTGATCTTATAATCATGAAGACCAACGATCAGGAGGGCACCGTTACCCTTTCCAAGAAGCGCTTTGACGCTATCGCAGGCTGGGAAAGCATTGAAAAGGCAAGCGAGAGCGGCGAGATTCTCACCGGAACCGTTTCCGAAATCGTAAAGGGCGGTCTTACCGTTTATTCCAACGGTGTCCGCGTATTTATACCCGCATCTCAGGCTACTCTCTACAGAACCGAGGATCTTTCTCCCCTTAAGGGCACCGAGGTTCGCTTCAGAATAATCGAAATCGGCAGAGGCAGAAGAGTTATCGGCTCTGTTCGCTCTGTTCTTTCCGAGGAGAAGAAGGCTGCGGAGGAGAAGGTTTGGTCCACCGTTGCCGTCGGCGACAGAATCAAGGGTGTTGTTAAGTCTCTTACCGGCTACGGCGCCTTTGTAGATATCGGCGGAGTTGACGGAATGGTACATATCTCCGAGCTTTCCTGGCAGAGGATCAAGAATCCCGCCGAGGTTGTCAGCGTAGGCGACGAGCTCGAGGTATATATCAAGGCACTTGATCCCGAGAAGAAAAAGATTTCTCTCGGCTACAAGAAGGCCGAGGAGAATCCCTGGGTGCTCTTCAACGAGAAGTTTGCTGTCGGTGATGTCGCCGATGCCAAGGTAGTCAGCATGACCGCTTACGGTGCCTTTGCAAGACTTATCCCCGGCGTTGACGGTCTTATTCACATCTCTCAGATTGCAAACAAGCGCGTTGAGAAGCCGCAGGATGAGCTCTCTGTGGGCGATGAGGTAAAGGTAAAGATCATTGATATCGATCAGGACAAGAAGCGCGTAAGTCTTTCCATCCGTGCTCTTCTTGAAAATTCGGAGCCTGCCGAGGAAACAGACGCCGAATAAAATCTGTTATTGAATAATGCAGAAATAAAGGATAAGCGCGGTGTTATCGTGCTTATCCTTTTGCGATAAAGGGAGAATATAATGAATCGCTTGCTTTCCGACAGTGTCAGACTGTATTTTCAAACCGTTCTCGCCTATGTGATGAGCTTTATAATGCTTATGTCCTTCAATGTGATATTCACATGGCTCGGGACCTACGAAATAGGCTACCAGCTTTATGAAATTGACAGTGAGGGAAACCGAATTCTCGGAGAAACGGTGTATTTTGAGGACGGAGAGGAGATTTCTTATCCGACCGATAAGAAATATGTTTCGATACGCAGTGAGCAGACAAGGGCTGCAGTGGTTGCCGAGGGAATCTTTTCTCAGGCACTCATGCTTGCGCTGTTTATAATATTCGTAAACGGCAAGGTGTCCGATATGGCCAAAAAGGACCGAACGGCCGTGATGTATCAGGGGCAGAAACGCAATCTCCTTACGGGCTTTGCGGTCGGCTCCGTCGCGGCAATTCCCTCGGCGGTATTTTATGTGATACTTGTAATATGCCGAATGATCGGCAAGAATATAATTCAGCTTGAATATTACGGAAATGTAGTATTCATGCCGATAGTTCAGGCCATAACGGGCAGAACGCAGTATCTTTCGGAGGTCTCTCCGCTCGGTATGCTCGCGCTCGTTTTTCAGGTGCTCGCACTTCCCGCGGTCGCCGGAGTGTGCTACATCCTGAGCTACAAAAACGTGTCCTTTGCGGAAAAAATAATGTATAAGAAAAAGGAAGGCAGATAAATGGGACTATTCTCCGACCGCTATACCAAAGAGGGTAAGGGCGTAGACAAAAACGCTCCCGAAAAGAACGGACTTTTCAGGTTCTTCGAGCTCTTTAAAAGACATTTTTCAAAGCTTGTAACGGGTAATCTGCTGTATGTGGTGCTCTCACTGCCGGTGGTTACCGTGGGTCTTGCAAGTGCGGGACTGACATATATCTGTCGTGCCGCGGCACGGGATCAGCATTCCTTTCCCGTAAGCGATTTCTTTGAAACCGTAAAAAAGAATTGGAAGCAGGCGCTTGCCGTCGGACTGATAGATCTTGCCGTGAGCTTGCTCTTTGCGTACAATATTTATTGGGCCTTTCTTCAGCTTGAGGGCGGCGGTATCTCGGCACAAATATATTTCGGCGTAACGCTTGCGGTGATAATTCTTTACAGATTCTCAAGCTACTACCGTTATTCAATGCTTATAACCTTTAAGATCAAGCTGTCGCAGATATATAAGAATTCCTTTATATTCGCGATGTCGGCGGTAACGAGCAATCTTATAATCGGAATTACCCACCTGGTTTGCTATATCGCCGCATTCCTGCTGCTGTATTTTGTGAGACCGTATTTTTCACTTGCGATAATTATGATACTCGGCTTTTTGATTTATCCGGCATTTTCCTGCTTCCTCGAGCAGTACTGCACCTTTACTCCGATAAGGAAGCATATGATAGATCCTTATTATGAGGCGCACCCGGATGATGACATACTGCTTCGCAGGCGGCTCGGCCTTCTCCCTCCCGAGGAGGATGATTTCGATTACGAGGCACTTGAAAAGCAGGCTGCAATCGATAAGGAAGAGGCTCCCGAGACGGAGGCCTGAATCGGGGAAAGGCTCGCGGCCGAATGACACCTTTTTGACAGCAGCTTATGTAAAATTCAAAGCGGAAGAAGCAATTAAAGCTTCTTCCGCTTTTGTTTTACTTAAATATCTTCGAGCTTCCGGAATCGAGCCGAGCTTGGAAAGCTTGACTCAGTGCCGGTGCGTGGGGCCTAAAGAAGGGTGGGGAGCAACTCAAAGGCCAAAACGATACCGCAGCAGATGGCCGCAATGGGAAACATTCCCGCACCGAGCCATGCTGCGATTATTCCGGCGGCAAGAGCGACTATTCCGGCAAGAGGAGTGCCTGCGGCATCAATAATGGCGGGAAAGGTCATCACCGCAAGGGTGACATAGGGTACATAATATAAAAACGAACGGATAAAACGGTTTTCGAGCTTTTTTCTTATCAGGGTAAGCGGTATCACTCTGAGTGCAAAGGACACCGCCGCGGAAATAAGAATATAGATATATATTGTGTGTGTCATGCCTGCACCTCGTCTTCCTCACCCACGGGAAATATCACGGCGGCAAGGCCGGCGATTATAACAGTAAGAATTATTACCTTCATGCTTTCGGGGACGGCCGAAAGCAGCTCAAAGGAGGAGAAGCAAAGGCTTGCCGCAAAGCTGACGGCGACGGCAAGAAGAACCGCAGGGCTTTTCCTGGCAGGAGGGATTATTATTGCCAAAAACATTCCGTAGATCGCAACTCCGAGGGCGTTTACGAGAGCCTCGGGGAGCACTCCGCCCGCAATTATGCCGACGGCGGTTCCGAGCGACCAGGAGGGAAGGGTTATGGCCATTATTCCGTATGAATATCTCGGGTTAAGCTCGCCCTTTACGGCTGTCGAAAGAGCAAACATTTCGTCGGTTATTCCGAAGCCGACGAGGAGTCGATGATAAAGAGCCGTGCAGGGTGAGAGCTTTTGACTCAGCGCACAGCTCATAAGCAGATAGCGTGCGTTGGTGATGAAAATAATAAGAAAGGTCTCAATATAGCTTGAATTCGAGGAAATTGCCGTAAACTCGGCATATTCGCCCGCTGAGGCATGATTGAGAAGACTTGAGATAAATCCCGTTATCGGCGATAGGCCGAGGTCTGCGGCAAAAATCCCCAGAGAAAATGCGACCGCAAAATAGCCGATTGCAACGGGAATTCCGTCGCGGATTCCTTTACCGAAGGAGCTTTCTTTAAGTGGCATAAAAATATCGCTGTTCCTAACCCAAAATCAGTGCTTTTTCCTGATGTGTCCTCTTACGAATACAAAATAAACAACGGCGGCAACGCCTGCCAACACGATGATCGCTATAATCAATATTATAAGCGTGTTCGCAGAGCCGCTGCTCTGATTCGAATCGGTATAATATATCGTTTGATTCTTGATCTGACCGCAGTCTTCGCATATGTAGCGCATCGAGCCGGGAGAGCCTTCGGTAGGTGACTTTGTAACGGTGCCGACGCTCCAGCGGTGCATGAGAGCCTCGCCCTCGTTTGCTCCGCAGACAAGACAATGCTTGGGAGAGGTGCAGCTCGCAGGCGACCACTGATGCTGACCCGCGGCCTTTATTACCTCACCGCACGCCTTACAGCGTACCTCGGCGGCACAGCCCGATTCTGCATTTTCCTCGGGCATATGCGGAGCCTTTTCGCCGAATTCCTTTTCGCAGATGCAGCAGACGGCCGGTCTTGTACAGGTGGCGGCTTCCTTTTGCTCGTGACCCTCCGCCTCGCATTTATCAATCTCGCAGATCGAGCAATGCATTCCGACGGTATCCTCATTTTCAACCCACGAATGCGTATGCTCGCCTGAGGAGGAATCCTGTGCAGGCTCGGCAAGGACATTCGGTGCAAGCAGCAGTGACAGGACTATTGCGAATATCAGTGCCGTGCTTTTGATTAGCTTTTTCATAGTAATGTATCTCTCCGTGCATGAATGATCAATATAAGAAATATTGCGGTAAATTCGGGAAAAATGATACTTTTGACAAAATAATTATACCAATTTCGGGTACAACTTTCAACTCCTCTTTTTATGACTTTAATTGTGACAGTAGAAAGCACTGAAAATTGTGCAATGTGCATAAATGTTATAAAAGATATTGCATTTTTTATATATATGATATATAATACACTATATTGTAAATCGAGCTTCGGTTTTGAAGAATATAACGGTTTTCAAAATAATCGGTAAAGGACAGATTTTATGAAAAAGTATTCGGCTTCTGGCATTAAAAATGTTGCTCTTCTCGGACACGGCTCTTCCGGAAAGACCACTCTTTCCGAAGCAATACTCTTTTCACTCGGCAGAACCGACCGAATAGGGAAAACGTCCGACGGAACCTCCGTTATGGATTTCGACCCCGATGAAAAAAGGCGCGGTGTCTCGGTATCCGCATCGGTTTATCAGACGGAGGCGGAGGGCTGTAAGCTCAATCTTCTTGACGCTCCCGGTCAGTTCGACTTTGCAGGCGGTGTCAGTGAGGTGCTCACTGCGGCCGATTCGGCCCTGATAGTTCTTTCGGGTAAATCGGGACTTAATGTGGGAAGCGAGCTGAATTTTGAGCTTGCGCGCAAATCGGGTGTGCCCTGCGCGTTTTTTGTCGGAAAGCTTGATTCCTCAAAGGCGTATTTTTACAGGGTGCTTTCGACTCTGACCGCACACTACGGCGGTGTTATCTGTCCCGTTGTCGTTCCGTATAACGAGGGAGACGAGGTCAAGTGCTTTGTCGATCTTATACATAATAAGGCCTATTCCTACAGCGGAATCGAGGCAACAGAGGTTCCCGTGCCCGATACGGAGGAGCTTCGTCATATGAAGGCACTGCTTGTTGAGGCGGTTGCTTCGGTAGATGAGGCACTTATGGAAAAGTATTTCGGAGATGAGGAGCTTACACCCGACGAGCTGATTGCAGGTCTGTCTGACGGTATGGCACGCCACGAGCTTTGCCCCGTCTTCTGCGGCATTAATCAAACGGGCGCTGCGGTGCCGCTGCTTGTGAAAATGATAGCGGAGGTATTCCCCTCGGCCGATAAGAGAGTATATCTCACTGCCGACGGCGATGAGCTGCACTGTGACGAGGCTGCTCCCGCCACGGCCGTCGTATTTAAGACCGTGGCCGATCCCTTTGTCGGAAAGCTTTCCTATATAAAGGTAATCTGCGGAGTGCTTAAGGCGGATGCCAAGCTGATAAACACCCGCACCGCTGCCGAGGAAAAGCTCGGTAAGGTTATGCTTGTTAAGGCCGGCAAGCAGGAGGATGCCTCGGAGCTTGCGGCAGGCGATATCGGAACCGTTGCAAAGCTCGGCAATGTCCGTACGGGCGACACCCTCTGTGCGGCGGGCAGCGAAAAAGCGGTAATGACCGTGCCCTTCCCGAAGCCGTGTCTTAAAATGGCGGTTCGTCCTCTTTCAAATGGCGATGAGGAGAAGATCGCGGCGGGCCTTATAAGGCTTACCGAGGAGGATCCGACCTTCGGCTTTACCACCGACCGTGAAACAAAGCAGCAGCTTCTTTCGGGTCTCGGTGAGCAGCACCTTGATGTTATAGCAGGCAAGCTGAAGGCAAAATTCGGCGTTGATATGAAGCTTGAGGCACCGAAAGTTGCATACCGTGAGACTATAAGGAAAAAGGTTCGTGTCCAGGGCCGTCATAAAAAGCAGTCGGGCGGTCACGGACAGTTCGGTGATGTTTGGATCGAATTTGAGCCGTACGACGGCGACGAGCTTGTCTTTGAGGAGCGCGTATTCGGCGGCGCCGTGCCTAAGAATTTCTTCCCTGCCGTGGAAAAGGGTCTTCGTGACAGTGTCAAGGAG
>CAZDEI010000032.1:0-7944 GCA_964504325.1 uncultured Eubacteriales bacterium
GCCGAAAGCCGTTCGTTTTCCGCAAGCAGCTCCTTGGCCTTGACCACCTTTGCAAAGACCTCGGGGAGTGCATCCGCACGAACGAGAAGCATGGTTCCGCGTTCCAAAAGTCCACCTCCGAAAGACAGTTGTTTTTCAATACAATACAATATATCACAGTCAAATCACATTTGCAACAGAAAAATATAATATTTCGCGGATTTTTGCATTTTGCCGTCAATTGCAACCTCGCAGCATGTCAAGCTCTGCCGATTTGCCATAAAATGGTAGTGGCATGACGGCGGTGAGCGGAGCCTTGCGTGCTCAGAGACCGTCGAGGTGAGAGAATATCAAAACGGAGGAATGAAAAATGTCGGATTTTATCATAACAGGCACCGTCACATATGCAATGAAGGCTGCCAGAATACTGAAGCAGCACGGCTTTCACGCCGAGGCACTGAAAAGCACCGCTCTCGGAGAGGGCTACGGCTGCGGCTACGGAGTAAGGGTCAGAGGAAGCATCGAGGCGGCAGAGGCTCTGCTTAGAAAAAACGGAGTGAAAATACTCGGCATCGGTAGGTACGGAAAATGATTTATTTGGATAATGCCGCGACTACCGGTGTCAAGCCGGCTGCCGTTACCGAGGCGGTTATGACCGCGATGAAGAGATACTCGGTGAATCCCGGCAGAGGCGGTTATTCGACCTCGGTGAAATGCTCAAAGGCAATATACGCCTGCAGATGTGAGCTTGCCGAGCAATTCGGAGCCGAGGACGAAACGGCCGTAATATTTACTCAGAACTGCACCGCGGCAATCAATACCGTTATAAAGGGGGTTCTTAAGAGCGGCGACAGAGTCGTTGCTTCGTCAATGGAGCATAATTCGGTCATGCGTCCCTTATATGCTCTCGGGGGCAGCGGCGTAAAAGCCGATATAGCCGAGGTCTATCCCGAGGATCCCGAGGCAACCGTCCGAAGCTTTGAAAGACTGATAGACAGGAATACGGCTCTTGTTTGCTGCACGCATGCCTCGAATGTTTCGGGGCATATTCTGCCGATTGAAAAAATAGGTGAGCTTTGCCGCGAGCGACGGGTGCCCTTTCTCGTGGATGCGGCACAGACGGCGGGGCTTTTGAATATAAGCATGAAAGATATGCATATCGATTACCTTTGCATTGCAGGTCACAAGGGGCTGTACGCTCCTGCGGCCATAGGCGTTCTTATTGCACTTGCACCGATTGCGCGACCCCTGACGGAGGGCGGCACCGGCAGTGCCTCACGCTCCCTTTTACAGCCCGAGGAGCTGCCGGACAGATTTGAAAGCGGAACACTCGGCGTTCCTCTGATTTTCGGTTTGCGTGCGGGTGCGGCCTTTGTGCGCTCAAGGGGCGAGGCAGGTCTGTACGGAAGGGAAATTGCCGTCGCGGCAAGGCTTTATGACCGACTTTCGGGCGAGGAGGGCATAAGACTTTATTCGGGAAGACCGAGAGTCGGCTATACCGTGCCGACCCTTTCCTTTAATATTGAGGGTCTCAAAAGCGAAATTGCGGCCGAAAGGCTCGGGTCACGCGGCCTGTGTGTAAGAGGAGGACTGCACTGTTCTCCCACGGCCCATAGAACACTCGGCACGGAGGCCGACGGTACCGTGAGAGCAAGCTTTTCGGCCTTTAACACGGTGCGGGAGGCAGAGGCCGCTGCCGATATTATTGCGGCTGTGGCGAGAGGGTAGGGAGTCCTTGACCGTTCAGCCGAAAAAATGCTCTCGAGGGGTAAAAAAGGTATTGATTTCGCGCGGATATATGGTAAAATTCTATTATAAGAGTATAATTATATCCGTTTTGCGATAAAACGGGTGCGGCCGCTTCGCCTTGCGGGGCGCCGCTCTCATTCGGCTTTTGGGGTGGTGCGGGAATGTCCGAATTTTTTGTTTCGGTATATGAATTCTTTTACATGGCGTTTAATCTGATATTGGCTGCCTTTTCCTCCTTCAGGATTTGGGATCTGCTCGACATAGGTATAATCGCCTTTGTTATGTATAAGGCCATTGTTCTGTTCAGGGATACCAGATCAAGACAGCTCATAAAGGGAATTTTCGTGCTGCTGCTCACCTGGTCGATCGCGAGCCTGCTCAATCTTGTAATATTGAGGTGGGCCTTTGCCAAGGCGGTGGATTATATCATAATCGCCTCGGTGATAATCTTTCAGCCCGAGCTCCGTCGTGCGCTCGAAAGGGTCGGCTACAGCAAGCTGAACTTCTTGGGGCTCGGCTCGGATATGCAAAAGGAAAATGCCGCACTCGCCTCGGTCGACAAAATATGCAAGGCGGTGGGCACCATGCACGACGGCAAGGTCGGTGCACTTATGGCGATAGAGCGTAAGACACCTCTTAACGAGATAGTGGCGACAGGAACCGTTATGAACGCACAGATATCTCCCGAGCTTATTTGCAATGTGTTTTATCCGAAATCTCCACTGCATGACGGCGCAGTGATTATAAGAGACGGCCGCCTTTATGCCGCCGCCTGCATTCTCCCACTGACCTCGAGCAACAGCGTTGACAAGGAGCTCGGCACCCGTCACCGTGCGGCAATCGGTCTTTCCGAAACCTCCGATGCACTTGTGATAGTCGTTTCTGAGGAAACGGGAAAAATTTCTCTTGTCGAAAACGGCAAAATAAAGCGGGGCTATAATACACAGTCGCTCCGTGAGGAGCTGAGACAGCTGCTCTCGGAGGGCGACGAAAACGAGGCCTCCGGAGTTATCGGAAGGCTCAAAAGCAAGCTTAAGCGCAAAAACGGTGACGGCAGTGAGGTGAACGGCAATGAAAAAGACTGAACGCTTTTCCGCTCTGCTTCATAAGCTGGTACACAGCAACCGTGCCGTTGCGGTATTTTCGATAGTCGCGGCCCTTGTGCTTTGGCTTGTGATAAGCATCTCCGAAAATCCTCAGCGTACCGTGACGATAAGCGGAGTGCCTCTTAATATCAATACTCAGGGTACGATAGTCGAAACTCTCGGAATGAATATTGTCGCCTCGGACACGACTGCCGTTGATGTTGTGGTGTCGGGCCCGAGCTATATAGTCAGCTCGTTGAAGAGCTCGGATCTCAATGTTTCGGCCTCGCTTTCCGAGGTTACCGGTGCCGGCACCTATAAGCTGAAGCTCAGTGCGGGCAGAGGCAGCAGCAAGACCGGCTATGATATCATTACGGTTTCACCCGAAACGGTTACGGTTACCTTTGATGTCGTTGATACAAAGGTGTTCGAGATTGAGCTTGTCGCGCTCGGAGCCTCGGCAACCGACGGACTTGTTGCCGAAAAGCCGGTTATCGGTGATTCCTCTAAGTCCTCAATAGCCGTGTCGGGACCGCGTACCGTTATGAGCAGGATAGCGAAGATAACTGCCGAAGCGCAGTTTGACGGTGCTCTTTCGAAAACCACTTCAAAGAACGCGGATCTTAAATTTTACGATGAAAACGGTGAAGAGCTCGGTGCCGACGATACAGCGATGCTCGAGCTTCCCTTTACAAGCGTTGATATTACGGTGCCTATTTTTAAGGAAAAGCAGGTGCCGGTTATAATGAATTCGAAATCCTCGGCTGCCGTAAAGGCGATTCCCTATGAGTTCTCCTCCGAGACCGTAACGGTCAGAGGCGAGCCGAGTGTTATCGATTCGATGACCTATGCGGAGCTTGAGCTTTTGGATGCCTCACGCCTGTCGGTCGGAAATACAACCGACGGCAAGCTCGTGCTGGAGCCCTCCTTTGTTCTGCCCTCCTCGGTACGCACGGTGTCCTCCGAGCATTTCAAGCTCACTCTCGATCTGAGTGATTATACAAGCAGGATGGTCAGGGTTACCTCCATTCAGACCTCGGGTGTCGAGGACGGGTATAAGGCGGCCTTCTCGGTCAGCTACATAGAAATAACCGTCTGCGGTCCAAGAGCCGCGGTTTCGAATGTTTTGCCGAGCAATATAACCGTAACGGTCGATTGCACGGGAAAGGCGGCAGGCGTTTACAGCCTCCCCTGCACGGTTTCGATACCGAATTATCCGAGCCTTTGGTCGGTTGGTACGGTCACCGCCTCGGTTACGGTGGAAAAGAATTAGCATTACGGCTCCGATCCCTGCCGCATAAGTCCGCAGAGTCGGAGCCTTCTTGTCGAAAAAAGGCGAATGTAACAGCTCTTCTTTGGCACTCGTATAATATACCGAGGTGTTTGTATGGAGCTGTTTCTTTCTGTGCTGAATTGCTGCTTTGCGGTTATAGGAGTCGCGGCGGTGATAAGATTCGCCGTCTGGCGGCTGTGCAGCTGCGGCTGCTCATATGATTATTTAATTCTGCTTGACGGTGAAAACTCCGAGCCCATGCTCAGGGGTCTGCTCGAAAAAAGCAAATTCGGCTTGGGGAAGCGGACAGGAACGGTATATGCCGTCGATGTCGGCCTCAATGCCGAGGATGCAAGGATCTGCGAGCTTTTGTCTCTTGACGAGCCGCATATGGTTTTTTGCCGTCCCGAGCAGCTTTGCGAGCTGCTGAAATGCGGCGAAGAGGAGAAATAAAAGGGAGGGGAACAACACGGAATACGGTTCTGCGGAGCTTATAAAGGGAACGGTTGAGTCGGTCACCTACAGAAATGACGAAACCGGCTTTACCGTAATAGAGCTTGCGGACGGCGATGAGCTGCTCACCGCCGTCGGCGTTATGCCCGAGGTCAGCAGCGGAGAGCAGCTTGAGCTCGGCGGAGTGTTCGATATGCATCCGGTCTACGGCAAGCAGTTCCGTGTTATGAGCTTTATGCGTACCCTGCCGTCCGATTCGGCGGCGATACTCAGATATCTCTCGGGCGGCGCCTTTAAGGGAATAGGACCCGCGACCGCAAAGCGTATTGTGGCTCGCTTCGGTGATGACACCCTTGACAGGCTTATGAATCATCCCGAGGAGGTAGCCTCGATCAAGGGAATTACATATGCGAGGGCAAAGGAGCTCTCCGAGGAGCTTAAGGCACGAAGCTCAATGCGCGATGCTCTGCGCTTTTTCGCCTCCTACGGCTTTACAACCGAGGAGTCGCTGAAAATATTTTCAAGGCTGAGCACCTCCTGCATTGAAGCGGTAACGGGTGATCCCTATGTTCTTTGCGACAGCGGAATCGATATTCCCTTTGAAAGAGTCGATGCCTTTGCGCGCGAGACCGATCATCCCGAGTGCGGCTTTTCAAGAATAAGAGCCGGTATAAATTATGTGCTCAGGCACAATTTTGCAAACGGTCATACCTGTCTGCCGACCGATAAGCTGATCTCGACCGCCGCACGCTTTCTGGGACTTGAGGGTGAGGAGCTCGAGTCGGCGATAACAAAAATGTGCGCCTCCGGTGAGCTTGTAAGAGCCTCACTTGAGGGCGGAGAGAGAATTTTTACCTATGAAATGTACGATGCGGAGGCCTTTATAGCCGAAAGGCTTTCTCTTGCACTTGAGCCGCAGGAGCGCTTTACGGTCGACCGAGAGGAAATAGCAAGCCTCGAGCAGGCGGCGGGAATAAGCTTCGAAGGGCTCCAAAGGGAGGCGCTCTGCCGTGCGGGTGACAACGGTGTGCTGATAATCACAGGAGGCCCCGGAACCGGAAAGACAACCCTGCTCAAGGCGCTGATTTCCGTTTTCGAAAGGCGAAGAATGTCGGTTTTTCTGGCAGCCCCCACCGGAAGAGCAGCAAAGCGAATGAGTGAGCTGTCGGGAAGAGAGGCAAAAACCCTTCACCGACTTCTTGAGGTGGAAAAGCGTGACAACGGAGAGCATTGCTTTAAGAAATGCGAGCGTGACCCTCTTGATTGCGATGTGCTCATAATAGATGAGATGTCCATGGTGGATACACTGCTGTTTTCCTCGGTGCTTAAGGCGCTCAGGCTTGATTGCAGAATCGTTCTCATCGGCGACCGAGATCAGCTTCCGAGCGTCGGTGCGGGCGATGTACTGCGCGACCTTATATTTTCGGGTGCATATCCTACGGTGGCCCTTACAACGGTTTTCAGACAGGCACTTGAGAGCAATATAACCGTCTGTGCGCATAAGGCTGTCAGGGGTGAGCCGCTGACCAAGCAGGACAACGGCGGAGATTTCTTTTCGGTGGAGGTCTTTTCGGCCTCTGCCGCTGAGGATTACATATCCGAGCTTTGTGTAAAGCGCATACCGGAGGCGTACGGGCTTACCCTTTTTGACGGTATACAGGTGCTCTGCCCGTCAAGAAGGCTCGGACTCGGTGCCGACCGTCTGAACAAGCGGCTTCAGGAGGCTGTCAATCCGCCCGCCGAGGGCAAAAGAGAAATCTCCTTTCACGGCTTCATTCTGCGTGAGGGAGACCGCGTTATGCAGGTTCGCAACAACTACGATATCGTTTGGAAAAGAGAAAACGGCGAGAGCGGCTCGGGAGCTTTCAACGGAGATATCGGCAGGGTGGTAAAAATAAATCCGAGCGCACGGACCGTTTCGGTTGTTTATGAGGACAGGCTTGCCGAGTATGCCGCCGAGGAGGTCTTTCAGCTTGAGCTCGCCTATGCGGTAACGGTGCATAAAAGTCAGGGCAGTGAATTCGATTGCGTTATTCTCGCCACCGCGGATGTACCGGAGAGGCTGTGCTACAGAAATCTTATATACACCGCAATGACGAGGGCAAAAAGCATGCTGATAACGGTGGGAAGGCTTGAAACGGTCAATAAAATGATAGCAAATGACAGAAAGACACTTCGCTATACGGGACTTGAAGCGCTGATAGGAGAGGCAAAATGCTGAGGGAGGTATTCGATTCTCTGCTGTCACTGCTTTTTCCGAGACACTGTCCCTGCTGCGATTCGCTCACGGTCGACGGCGCAAAAATATGTAAGCACTGCAGAGAGGCGCTCGATAAGGTGCGGCTCGGCTCCGAGGTCTGTATTAAATGCGGCCTGCCCTTCGATCAGTGCGTCTGCGGAAGGACGGTGTTCCTGTTTGAGGGAATAGTCGCTCCATTTAAATATGAGGGTGCTGCAGCTCGGGGTGTTCTCGGCATAAAAAAGAATTCCAGCTGTGAAGCTGCCGACTTTTTCGCTGAGGAGGCGGTTGCGGCGCTTAAGAGGAGCTGCCCCGAGAGGAGCTTCGATACGGTATGTCCCGTTCCCATGCACAGCTCAAAAAGAAGGATGCGAGATTTCGATCATACCGAGCTGCTTGCCCGTCGCGAGGCAGAGCTGCTCGGGCTTCCCTTTGAGGCGCTGCTTGAGCAGACCGTGAAAAGCAGCACACAGCATACCCTGTCCTATGACAGAAGACGCGAAAATGTCCGAAATATATACAGGGTGCGCGACGGCATGGCGGTCAAGGGAAAGAAAATTCTGCTTATTGACGATATCAAGACCTCGGGTGCTACTCTGAACGAGTGTGCACATGTTTTGCTTAAGGAGGGTGCCGCGAGCGTTTTCTGCCTTACTGCGGCCGTAACCTGTAAAAAAGCCCTTGTAAATCGCTGAGGTATAAAATATAATAGTATTAGCTTAAAAAGCCAATGCAAAGGAAAGGCGGGGCAGAGCATGCCGGCAAATATCGGAATAGATCTCGGCTCTTATAAGACGGTAATATCCTCAACCTCCACGGTGCTCCTTGAGGAGCCCTCGGTGGTAGCAGTTGATGCAGACAGCTTTGAGCCGATCGCCTTCGGAAGCAAGGCTTATGATATGATCGACAAGAACCCTCCCGAGATAGAGCTCGTTTATCCCATTGTCAGAGGAGTGGTGGCCGATTACGAGCTTACCGAAAAGATGCTGAAGGAATTCATGGGCCGGGCCTTCAGCAATAAGATATTAAAGCCGCAGATAATGGTGGCAATGCCCTTCGGCGTCACCTCGGTGCAGCATCGCTCGGTGGCTAAGGCAATTGAGCTGTCGGGCGGCAGAAATGTTCGTACCGTTGAGGCACCCCTGGCCGATGCCATAGCCTTTAAG
>CAZDEI010000033.1:0-7834 GCA_964504325.1 uncultured Eubacteriales bacterium
CCTTTAAGCTTGATTTTTCCCGTCCCAAGGGCTACCTGCTTGCCGATGTCGGTGCGGGCACGACCGATATCGCCGTGATATCCATGGGCGGCTTTGTCAAAAGCACCTCGGTGCCATGTGCCTCCTTTGATTTCGATGAGGCTATAATTAAATATGTAAAGAAAAAATACCGTGTTAATATAGGTCACCGCACCGCCGAGGCGGTTAAGCGCCAAATAGGCGGCGTGGTACAAAGAAATGTAACCCTGACAATGAAGGCGAGCGGAATGGAAAATTTCGCAAGAAAGCCCAAGCTCTTCGAAATAACCTCGGAGGATGTAAGGTCGGCGCTCGCAGATAATATGAGAACGATCACAAAAGCCATTAAGGGTCTGCTTGAAAAAACACCGCCTGACCTTGTTTCGGATATCGCCTCGGGAGGGCTTTATCTCACCGGCGGCGGCTCCGAGCTGTTCGGAATGAGTGAATACCTTGAGGAAAAGCTCGGTATTCCGGTGCACAGTTATGACGAGCCCTCCTCAAGCGTTGCGAGGGGAACGGCCATAGCTCTCAAGCATCCAAGGCTTACGGTAAACGGAGATTATCAGTACCGTGCTCTTACAGATTTGATAGTCGACGATCAGGGCTTCGGCGATTTTTAAGCGGCTCTCGAAAAATACTTTTGCTTTTTATAAAAAAAGAGTTGCAAAGCTCGAAAAAGTATGGTATTATATTCAAGCATTTGATTTCACCGAATTCCTTATCGGTGGGTTTGATGCCGAAAATTCGACACCAAAGCGGACAGTCCTCTGCCGGAGAAGCGGCATGAATGTTTGAGGTACATTAAGGAGGAAGCATTGATGGATGCAGTAAAAATGATCTCGGCGGGAATGCTTAAGGAAGAGGTCCCGCAGCTCGCTATCGGTAACACCGTTCGCGTGCATGTTAAGATTCGCGAGGGCGAAAGAGAAAGAATTCAGGTCTTTGAGGGAACCGTTATTGCCAGAAACAACAGCGGTATTGCCGAGACCTTCACGGTTCGCCGTGTTTCGTTCGGCGTCGGAGTTGAGAGGGTATTCCCCGTTCATTCTCCGAATGTTGTCAAGGTCGAGACAGTAAGAAAGGGCCGCGTTCGCAGAGCCAAACTGTACTATCTCCGTGACAGAGTCGGCAAGGCTGCCAAGGTTAAAGAGAGCATATAAGTCAAAAGCTTATAACGGGGACAGACATCTGTCCCCGTTTTCTGCATATTATACCGAGGTTACGCGAAAGGATGTGAGACCGTGACCGAAGATATTAAAAACGATATTTCCGAGAATTTACAGGCTGAGGAAGCAGCAGGCGGCTCTTCGGAGTCCACAGGTAGGACGGGCGGCACCGTCAGGAGTGCACTCGAATGGCTTGAATCCGTAGCCGTAGCCGTTGTTACGGTCGTTTTGCTGTTTACCTTTGTTTTTAGAATAGTAGGCATAGTAGGACCCTCCATGCAGAACACCTGCTTTGAGGGGGATAGAATAATAATCTCAAATGCCTTTTACACTCCCGCCTGCGGAGATGTTGTCGTAATTTCGCGAAATTACTCGAATGAGTATTCGGATGCGAGCACGGCAGAGGAGCCGATAATCAAGCGTGTTATTGCGACCGAGGGAATGACGGTCGATATCGACTTCGAAAGCGGGACCGTTTATGTTGACGGTGAGGCCCTCTCGGAGTCTTATATAAAAACTCCCACAACGAGGGAATATGATATGACCTTTCCGCTGAGGGTCGGAAAAAATCAGATTTTCGTGCTCGGAGATAACAGAAACGATTCCCTTGACAGCAGAGATTCGAGAATAGGCCTCGTAGACAGGCGCTATGTGCTCGGCAAGGCTCTGTTCAGGGTGTACAGATCGAGTGAATATCGGAGCTCGATATCCGATATGTTCGGGGTAATAGAATGAGTGAAATACAGAATATACAATGGTTTCCGGGGCATATGGCCAAGGCGGAGCGCAGTATAAAGAAAACACTGCCGCTTATTGATGCCGTTGCGGAGATCACCGATGCGAGAATACCCGTAAGCAGCAGAAATCCCGATCTTGACAGGATAGTTGCGGGCAAGCCGAGAATAATCGTGCTTAATAAGTGTGATATGGCCGATGACAATGCCACTACCGAATGGATAAAGCGCTTTGAGCGCGAGGGCGCCGCGGCGATCGCGGTTGACTGCCGCACGGGCCGCGGCATCGGAAAATTCACCTCTGCGGCAAAGCAGGTGCTTGCGGGAAGGCTTGAGGCCTATCGCGCAAAGGGAATGACAGGCAAGACTCTGAGGGTTATGGTTGTCGGAATTCCCAATGTCGGAAAGTCCACCTTTATAAACCGTATTGCGGGTGTGGGTAAGGCGAAAAGCGAAAACCGACCGGGCGTGACAAAGGGAAATCAGTGGTATTC
This sequence comes from uncultured Eubacteriales bacterium, assembly GCA_964504325.1. Lineage (GTDB taxonomy): Bacteria > Bacillota > Clostridia > Oscillospirales > Acutalibacteraceae > RGIG7384. Next base: position 2,416 of record CAZDEI010000033.1, read on the forward strand.
GGTTGATAAGGAGCTTGAGCTTCTTGATACTCCCGGAGTGCTTTGGCCGAAATTTGAGGATCAGACCGTGGGCGAGCATTTGGCCTTCGTCGGCTCGGTAAAGAGCGAAATACTCGATACCGAGGGACTTGCGGTCAGGCTGTGTGAGCTGCTCCTGTCGGACTATTCCGAGCTTGTGGCCTCACGCTACGGCGTGGACACCGAGGGGGCGGACGGCTATGAGCTGCTCTGCCGTATCGGAAAAAAGCGCGGATATGTTGTCAGAGGCGGCCTTGCCGATGACGAAAGAACGGCGCGCATGCTGTTGGATGAATTCAAAAATTGCAAAATAGGCAGGATAACTGTGGAAAAGGCGTGATGTGCTATGCCGAGCTTTGAATATGAAGAGGCGGCCCTGCTCAAGGGCTTTCATAGGGTGTGCGGAGTCGATGAGGCGGGAAGAGGTCCACTTGCGGGCCCTGTTTGCGCCGCAGCGGTAATACTTTCGGACGGCTGTGTGATAGAGGGACTCAATGATTCTAAAAAGCTTACTGCCGCCAAGCGCGAAAGGCTTTACGGGGAGATAACCGAAAAGGCGATCTCCTACGGCATTGCCTTTGCCTCGGTGGAGGAGATCGAAGAATACAATATACTTAATGCGACATATCTTGCTATGTGCCGTGCAACAGAGCAGCTTTCACCCTCTGCGGATTATGCTATAATTGACGGCAACAGGCTTCCTCCTCAGCTTACGATTTCGGCTGAGGCGCTTGTTAAGGGAGATATGAAGTCCTGCTCGGTGGCGGCGGCATCGATACTCGCCAAGGTCACAAGGGACAGACTGATGTCGGAATATGCCGAAAAATATCCCGAATACGGCTTTGAGGAGCATATGGGCTACGGTACCGCAAAGCATCGTGAGGCAATACTTAAGCACGGACCCTGTCCGATACACCGTCCGAGCTTTTTGAGGAAGCTTTATGAAAACAGATAGAGCCGAGACGGGCAGACTCGGGGAGGCCGCAGCGGCGGCAATGCTTACTGAAAAGGGCTATCTGATTCACACGCGGAATTATTCCTGCAGATACGGTGAAATAGATATAATTGCCGAAAAGGACGGAGAGCTCGCTTTTGTTGAGGTGAAAACGAGGTCAAGAACCGATTTCGGTCTTCCGTCGGAATTTGTCGACCGAAGAAAAATGCAGAGGCTTATAAAAACCGCGGAATATTATGTATATAATAATGATACGGCGCTTCAGCCGAGATTCGATGTGATCGAGGTAATGGTAAACGGGAAAAGCGGTGCCGTATGCTCCATAAGGCATATTGAAAACGCGTTTGATACAGATTATTAACGATAAGGCGGAAATAATATGAAATACAACAGCACACGAGATTCGGGAAAAAGCGTAACGGCAGCCGAGGCGATAGCCGAGGGAATATCTCCCGACGGAGGTCTTTATATTCCGGAGTCGATACCGCGCTTTACCGAGGCCGAGCTTGAGGCTCTTGTTGAGCTTGATTATATCGGAAGGGCAAAGGCCGTGCTTTCACGGTATCTTACGGATTATACCGAGGAGGAGCTCGACAAATGCGTAAGAGCTGCCTACACGGGAAGTTTTGAAAGCGATTGTCCCGCTCCGCTTTCCCGCCTCAGAGACGGAGAATATATGCTTGAGCTCTGGCACGGTCCGACCTGCGCCTTTAAGGACCTTGCATTGCAGCTTCTTCCTCGGCTTCTCACCGTTGCGGTAAAAAAGACAGGCGGCGGCAGGACGGTTATACTTGTAGCAACCTCCGGTGATACGGGAAAGGCTGCTCTTGAGGGCTTCAGTGATGTTGAGGGTACCGAGATAATAGTCTTTTACCCCTCCGACGGAGTCAGTGATATGCAAAAGCTGCAGATGCAGACTCAAAGGGGAGAAAATGTCGAGGTTTGCGGTATTATAGGTAATTTTGACGATGCTCAGACGGGTGTCAAAAAAATATTTACCGATAAGGAATTCGGCGAAAGGCTTGCCGCCAAGGGAATGTGCTTCTCGAGCGCAAATTCGATAAATTGGGGCCGACTCGTTCCGCAGATAGTTTATTATGTATCTCTTTACTGCGAGCTTAAGCGCGACGGCGCGGACCTCTCAAGCGGCTTCAATGTCGTGGTTCCCACCGGCAACTTTGGAAACATCCTCGCTGCTTACTATGCAAAGCAGATGGGCGTTCCGATAGCGCGTCTTATTTGCGCCTCTAACGAGAACAATGTTTTGACTGATTTTATCAACACGGGCGTTTACGACAAAAACCGACCCTTCCATACCACCACCTCGCCCTCGATGGATATTCTTGTATCGAGCAATCTCGAGAGACTTGTTTATCTGCTCAGCGGAGCCTCGGATAAAATCAATTCGGAGCTTCAGTCCGAGCTTTCCCGAAAGGGAAGCTACAGAGTGTCCGAGCAGGTGCTGGAGGCTCTCAAGGCTGATTTTTCGGCGGATTGGTGCAGTGATGAGGAGGCGTCGGACACCATAAAGGAGTATTTCTCAAGGTACGGCTATCTTATGGATACACATACAGCCGTAGCTGCCGGAGTATATAAAAAATATGTCGAAAGGACGGGTGACACCCGTACCTCGGTCACCGTGTCAACGGCAAGCCCCTATAAATTCACCTCGGCGGTTTTGGCTGCCCTTGGTGTGGACTGCGACGGCGACGGCTTTGAGCAGGCAAAAAGGCTTGAGGCCTTGACCGGTACGACTGCACCTCAGGCGTTGATGAGCCTTGAGGGAGCAGAGCTGCGCTTCGACGGCGTTCGCGCCGCGGAGGAAATGAAGCAGGTTATTGCCGAAAGACTCGGACTGTAAATTCAGCTCCGGCACACCCTCGGGTGCGCCGGACAGCTTTGCGGGCCGCTTATGCCGTGTGCCTTACCGTCATCTGCACTTAAATGTATTGCAGACGGTATCGTGGCTGTTTGCGGCTCCCTTAGGGCCGATCGTCACACATTTTGCGTGACATCTGTCGTCGGTGGAGTGGTATTCGCAGTTTTCGCATTTGCAGCTTATTGAGGAAAGTGCAATATTGCAGCTGCAGGGAGAGCAACCGTCATTCATTTCGGCATGCTCCTTTCGTTTTATTCGAGCGGCTTAAAGGCGGTCAAGCACCGCGGCCGTTCCTGTGTAGTATCTGCAGCCGCAGCTTATTTTATTCGCGAGGTGATATTTTGTCGATTTTTGCTGTTTCGGATCTTCATCTTTCCTTTTCGTCAAATAAGCCGATGAATGTTTTCCATGGCTGGCAAAATCACACCGAGCGAATTAAGGCCAATTGGACAAGGCTTGTCGGGGAAAATGACACGGTGGTCATTCCCGGCGATATTTCATGGGCACTTAAGCTCGAAGAGGCCGCTGCGGATCTTGCCTTTATAGATTCGCTTCCGGGTAAAAAGATAATTCTCAAGGGAAATCATGACCTTTGGTGGGGTACCATGAGCCGGCTGCGTGCACTTCTTGAGGATAGGGGACTGACCACCGTCGAGCCGCTTTTCAACGGTGCGATTGAGGCTGAGGGCTTTGCCGTCTGCGGCACCCGCGGCTGGAGCTATGACTGTCCCGCCGACGAAATAAAGGTTTTGAAAAGAGAGGCAGGGAGGCTTGAGACCTCCCTGAGTGCCGCGGAGAGCATGGGGCTCGAGCCGCTTGTTTTTCTCCATTATCCGCCTGCCTACGGCGATTACCGCTGTGATGAGATATTCGAGGTGCTTAACAGGCACGGAATAAAAAAAATATGGCACGGGCATATACACGGCACCGGAAAGCTCAACTGTGTTTCGGAGGCGTACGGCATAAGACTCACGCTTTTGTCCTGTGACTGTGTGGATTTTACGCCGGTTGAGGTCGTCAGAGGCCGAAAATTGAGTGAAAACGGCAAAAAAGACGAAAACAATTAAAAAAGTTTAAAAAAACGGTGGAAAATACCGCCGAATTGTGATATAATCCTATGGACTATCAAACGGATAATAATGTGGAGGTTTATTCAATGAGCTTAAAAGGAACAAAAAAGGTCGATACAAACCGTGTCGAGCTTGAAATAACAGTAGACGGAGAGAAATTTGCCGAGGCTCTCGACAGAGCCTTTAAGGAAAACGGCAAGAAGATCACTCTTCCCGGCTTCAGAAAGGGCAAAGCACCCCGTCATATGATCGAAAAGATGTACGGCGAGAATTTCTTCTTTGAGGATGCACTTAACATAGTTTACGCACCTGCGGTTGAGGAGGCTATCACCGAGTCCGGCATCGACTATGTTGATGACAAGGTAGATTTTGATCTCGTGTCCATCTCCAAGGAGGAGGGCGTTGATTTCAAGGTCGTAGTTACCGTTAAGCCCGAGGTTACCGTTGAGGGCTATAAGGGTCTTAAGGCCGAGAAGTCCTCTGCCGAGGTTACCGAGGATGAGGTCAATGCAGAGCTTAATCGCCTTGCAGACAGAAATTCAAGACTTGTTACCGTTTCCGACAGAGCAGCTGCCAACGGCGATATAGCCGTTATCGATTACGAGGGCTTTGTTGACGGTAAGGCCTTTAAGGGCGGAAAGGGCAAGTCCCATTCCCTTAATCTCGGCTCGGGCGAGTTCATCCCCGGCTTTGAGGATCAGGTCGTAGGTCATAACAGCGGCGATGAGTTCGATGTAAATGTCGAATTCCCGACCGAGTATCACGCAAAGGAGCTCGCAGGTAAGCCCGCGGTCTTCAAGTGCAAGCTTCACGAGATAAAGCTCCGTGAGCTTCCCGCAATCGACGATGAGTTTGCAAAGGATGTCAGCGAATTCGACACTCTTGATGAGCTCAAGAAGGATATCAAGGCAAAGATCTCCGAGAGAAAGGAAAGGTCTGCCGAGGCCGAGGCTGAAAATGCACTTGCAGATCAGCTTGCCGACATTATGAAGGCCGAGATCCCCGGTGCAATGATCGAGGCCCGTATTGATCAGTCGATACAGGATTTCTCATACCGTCTCCAGATGCAGGGCATGGATCTCAATACCTATCTCAAGTATACCGGAGCAGGCATCGATGCACTTCGTGACAGCTTCCGTGAGCAGGCAGAGAAGCAGGTTAAGATAAGACTTGCTCTTGAAAAGATTGCCGTTCTTGAGGGACTTGAGGCAAATGATGACGATGTTGTCGCCGAGTATGAAAAGCTTGCAAAGGCTTACAATATGGAGGTTGACAATATCAAGGCTTATGTTCCCGAGGCCGAAATGAAGAAGGACATTGTCGTAAACAAGGCTCTTGACCTTGTTAAGGATTCTGCCGAGATAACCGTAAGGGTTGAGGAAAAGAAGCCCGCAGCCAAGAAGACCACTAAAAAGGCTGCCGAGAAAAAGAGCGAGGACGCTGAATAATTTTTGTTTATAATCGGCGTCTGCGAGTCATAATTATAGAGTACTGAGG
>CAZDEI010000034.1:0-7811 GCA_964504325.1 uncultured Eubacteriales bacterium
CCCGAAAGGCCGGGATCCTCAAGCAGGTCGCTTTCTATGATGGAGGAAAGATTCTTGTGGTCGGCAATGTGCTCGGCAAAGACAACGAAGGCAACAGGCACATAAGCAACCGCAACGGTAGCAATATAGCTGGGGGTGAGCTCGCTTACGCCCTTAACGGCCTCTGCAAAGGTGAAGTCGGGAAGTGCAAAGAAGGTGCTTACGCTTACTCCGTCGGCAACAAGAGCCTTGAAGGGAGCAAAGTCGATTATCTGAAGCGCGGTGTTGTCGGTGGTAATACCGATAACGGTCATTACGGCGGCAACGGCATAGCCTGCGAGAATTCCGATTATAAAGGGAATGAGCTTGGCCATCTTCTTACCGTAGGTAGAGCAGATGACAACAACGAAAAGTGTTACAAGTCCGCATATAAGGGTTGCATAGGTGCTTGCGACGGGAGCTCCGTTCGCATTGAGGACATCGCCCTTGAGCATATCGCCGACTGCGTTTCCGGCAAGAGAAAGTCCGATTATGGAAACGGTGGGTCCGATTACGACCGCAGGCATAAGCTTGTCGATCCACTTTACGCCTACAAGCTTTACGACGATTGCGATTACAACATAGACAAGTCCTGCACAGACGGCACCGATAATAAGTCCGAGATAGCCGACCTGCACGGAAAGCGCACCTGCAAAGGCAGCGGTCATAGAGCCGATGAAGGCAAAAGATGAGCCCAGAAATACAGGGCTGCGGAATTTGGTGAAGAGCTGATAAACGATTGTGCCGACGCCCGCGCCGAAGAGAGCCGCCGAGGCGGTCATGCCGTTGCCGACGATGGCGGGAACCGCAATGGTGGCAGCCATAATGGCAAGGAGCTGCTGAAAGGCAAAGACGACCATTTTACCGAAGGTCGGCTTATCCTTTATGCCGTAGATCATTTTCATTTTTATATCCTCCCTATTTTTAACACTTGCGTGTTTTTTACACCCCGTAAAGCTCGACGGCGGTTTTTCCGTCGAATTCCGGCATGCAAACCGATATCTGCTCACTGTGAGAGGTCGGAATGCTTTTGCCTATATAATCGCCCCTGATCGGGAGCTCTCTGTGGCCTCTGTCAATCAGCACGGCGAGCTGTATTGCCGCAGGTCTGCCTGCCGACATCAGTGCTTCTATCGCCGCTCTCACCGTTCGGCCCGTGAAAAGAACATCGTCCACAAGCACGACACGCCTGCCGGTTATATCGAAGTCTATGCTCGTGCCGTTAATGGTGGGATCGGGTGCATTTTCCGAAATATCGTCCCTGTACAGAGATATATCCACCGAGCCGACCGAAAGGCTCACGCCCTCGATCGCCTCAAGGTTTTCGGCTATTCTGTGAGCCAGCGGAAGCCCTCTGCGGTGTATTCCGATGAGACAGACATTTTCGACTCCGCCGTTTTTTTCGGTTATTTCGTGTGCGATTCTGCGAAGAGCTCTGCCGACTGCCGCTTCATCCATGATCTGTGCTTTGAATTTCAAGGCCGCTCCTCCTTCGCCGCAGGGCAAAACAAAAGACCCTGCCGAGCGACAAGATCATAACAGTACCGCCGAGACGCAATACGACCACGGCATCGATATCACAAACCTTGTCGGTCTCTCTGTACCGCCCTTAAAAGTTCTTTTATGGCATTCTAACACATTTGATCTGTTTAGTAAAGATGTTTTTTCGACTTTTTTCGAAAAATATCGCCGTGAGCCCTTCTCTCACTTTGCCGCAGCGAAGAAAAAGCATTGTCTTTTCGCTTTGGGAATGCTACAATATATAAGCAGGCAAGCCTCGGCATGACCGACAAAGGAGCGAAAAGGAATGTCCAAGCTGTATTTCAAATTCGGAGCCATGGGAAGCTCTAAAACCGCTCAGGCGCTGATGACGAAATTCAACTATGAGGAAAAGGGCGAACGGGTTTGGCTTATAAAGCCCGCAACCGACAACCGTGACGACACGGTGGACTCCGACGGCAAGCCGCTTACTGTCGTCAAATCGAGAATCGGACTGCATTCCCCTGCGGAGGCAGTCTCCGCCGACACCGATCTGTATTTGCGCTTTGTCGAGCTTAACAGACACACTCCGACCGGCGTGGTCATCTGCGACGAATGCCAATTTCTCACCGAGGAGCAGGTGGATCAGCTTAAAAGCATAGTGGATCTTTTGGATGTGCCCGTGCTTTGCTTCGGACTTCGCGCCGATTTTCAAACCATGCTCTTTCCCGGCAGTCGCCGCCTTTTCGAAATAGCCGACAGCATAACCGAAATAAAATCAGTCTGCCGCTGCGGCCGAAAGGCAACAGTCAACGCCCGCCTCGGAGACAACGGCGAGCTCATTACCGAGGGCGACCAAATATGTATAGGCGGAAACGACCGCTATGAGGGCATGTGCTACAAATGCTACCGCAGACTGATCGAAAAATCAAAGCAAACGGAGAATCAAGAAAATGCGTGATTATATAATTCATTTTATAAGACACGGCGAGACGCTCGCGAATTCCGAGGGCAAATATGTCGGCAGAACCGATCTGCCCTTGACCGAGGAGGCAAAAAGAGAGCTTGAGGAGCTCCGTGAGGACGGAATATATCCCTCCGTGGGAGCGGTTTATTCAAGCCCTCTTAAGAGATGCCTGCAAACGGCAAAAATCATTTATCCCTCGGCACAGCTTATTGCGGTTGAGGAGCTTGCGGAGTACGACTTCGGAGAATTCGAGGGTAAAACCTACACCGAGCTTGAGGAGCTCAAGAGCTACAGAGAATGGCGTGCCGGAAGAAGCGATGCTCCCGTCGGAGGCGAAAGCCTGGAGGGCTTCAGGCAGAGAATCTATGCGGGACTTATGAGCATAGTACGACACATGTCCGAAAATGAATGCTTCGATGCCGCCGTTGTTACTCACGGAGGTGTCATCATGACCCTGCTCGCCACCTGCGGCCTGCCTCAGAAAAGCAGTCTCGAATGGGTGTCTGAGAGCGGAAAGGGCTTCACCGTGCGTGTAAATGTCGGCATGTTCTCAAGAAGCGGCTATGTCGAGGTCTGCGGCACCGTGCCCGAAAGGTAAGCCTCCGCTTATCGGCAGAATTTATATACACAATGCGCCACCGTCGCTTTTGCGACGGTGGCGCATTTTTTCTTGTAATACCCTAATGAAAAATCAGCCGCCGAGATATGCCCTTTTGACCTCGGGGCTCTGCATGAGCTCCTTGCCCGTTCCGCTCAAAACAATGCTTCCGTTTTCGAGCACATATGCACGGTCGCTCACCGCAAGAGACTTTCCGGCATTTTGCTCAACAAGCAGAATCGTGGTTCCGTTCTTATTAAAGGTATTAACGATAATATCAAACACCTCATCGACAAGCAAGGGTGAAAGTCCCATTGAAGGCTCATCAAGCATAAGCAGATCGGGGTGACTCATCATGGCTCTTCCCATAGCAAGCATCTGCTGCTCGCCGCCCGACAGGGTTCCCGCAACCTGATTCCGGCGCTCGCCGAGTCTCGGGAAGTACTCGTATATTTCCTCCACATCGGCCTTGAGTTGCTTTTTATCCTTTTGACAGTAGGCTCCCATCAAAAGATTTTCGTAAACCGAAAGCTCCTGAAAAACCCTTCTGCCCTCGGGAACCTGAGTCATTCCGAGCTTCACTATTCTGTGACAGGGAACCTTGGTGATATCGGTTCCGTCAAAGACCACCCTGCCGTGCTTTATGGGTATAAGCCCCATTATGGCCTGCATGGTCGTGGTCTTGCCCGCTCCGTTTGCGCCTATAAGGGTGACTATTTCTCCCTTATTGACCTCGAAGCTTATATTTTTTATGGCACGGATAACTCCGTAATTGACTTCAAGCTCGCTTACTTCCAAAAATGCCATTTCATTAACCTCCGATATAAGCCTTTATAACCTCGGGATCGTTCAGCGCATCAGCGGTTCTTCCCTGAGCAAGGACGGTGCCGAAGTTAAGCACCGTAACCTCATCGCAAAGTCCCGAAACGAATTTCATATCGTGCTCGATGAGCAGGATCGTCATATCGAATTCGTCTCTTATGCGAAGAACTATCTCCATAAGGTCGGCAGTTTTGTTGGGGTTCATGCCGGCGGCGGGCTCATCAAGCAGGAGCAGCTTGGGGTTTGTGGCAAGCGCACGGGCTATTTCGAGCTTGCGCTGCTTTCCGTAGGGAAGATTGCAGGCAAGATTGTTTCTGTCCTCGTAGAGACCGACTATCTTGAGTATTTCCTTGGCTCTTGCGCGCATATTGATTTCGCACTCGTAATAGGACGGCAGCCTGAGCATTGCCGACAGCGGTCCGCATTTGAATTCGGGGTTGTTATGAAGTCCGACCATAACATTTCTTATAACGCTCATATTATTGAAAAGTCTGATGTTCTGGAAGGTCCTCGCTATACCCTTATGATTGATTTTTTCCTCGGTGCAGCCGACGAGATTTTCGCCGTCAAGGAAGAATTTACCCGTTGTGGGCTTATAAACACCTGTCAGCAGGTTGAAGACGGTGGTTTTTCCGGCTCCGTTAGGACCGACAAGTCCGTAGAGCTGCTTTTTCTTCACCACTATATCAACACACTGCACTGCCTTTAAGCCTCCGAAGGAAATGCCGAGATTTTCGGTTTTGAGCATTATATCCGACATCTATTTTTCCTCCTTTTCGGGCTTATCGGGTGTATATTCCCTGTTAACCTGCGTAACCTTTACGGAAAGCAGCTCGTCCATTTTGATTTTTGTCTCGACGCGATCCCACTCTGCCCTGTCCTCGTTGATTCGGTCGGGAGAATGATGCTTGGAGCTGAACGCCGAGGTTACCGTCCTTATGAGAGACGAGAGCTTATCCTTAACAGGCTTAAAGGCAGGCGCATTGTTGAAGAGTATAACAAGAATGAGTATAAGCGCATATACAAGCAGTCTGACTGCGGCGAGATCACCCGACAGCAGCTCGCCGAGCTTGACATCGAGGGTGGTGATAAGTGCGGCTGAAATCAAAGAGCCGTTTATGCTTCCCATTCCGCCGAATACAACCATAACAAGTATTTCAATCGATTTGTTGTAGGAATAATCGCCGTACTGAACGGGAGTCGTAAAGCGGCTGAAAAGAGTTCCCGCAACGCCGGCAAAGAATGCGGCAACAACGAAAACAAGCAGCTTGTAGAAGGTGACATTGATTCCCATTGCCTTTGCGGCAATCTCATTATCGCGAACGGCGGTGATGGCTCTGCCGTGCTTTGAGCGAATGAGGTTTCCTATAAGTATAACCACAACGGCAAGCGTGATAAAGACTACGACAAAAAGCTTTGAGTTGGCGATCGGTGTCGTTTTAAGTCCCATTGCGCCACCGAACCAGGGAAGGTTCTTGAAAAGATTTCTTACGATTTCTCCGAAAGCGAGGGTGACTATGGCAAGATAGTCTCCCTTAAGACGGAGCGCGGGAAGTCCGATAATGAAGCCGAATACGGCGGCAACCGCTCCGCCCGCGAGCATCGCAAGCACAAGCGCCACGACAGGCTCGCCGACGGTTTTTGTAAGCGCATTGGCTATCATACCGCCGATATAGGCACCGACACACATAAAGCCCGCATGTCCGAGGCTGAGCTCGCCGAGAAAGCCGACGACGAGGTTGAGCGATACGGCAAGAATCGCATTCATGCCTATTCTCGAAAGAAGAGAGGTTGCGGAACGGTCAAGCAGACCGAAGGAATTCATAAGCACAGCAGCCGCCAAAAAGATGAGAACAGCAAGATAGCTGACATGGTATTTCGGCTTTGTTGTCTTTTTTATATTTCCGATATAGCTCATCAAACCTTAACCCTCCTTTTCTTTCCGAGCAGACCGACCGGCTTAACAAGCAGAATAACGATAAGGAAAAGAAATTCCACTGCCGTTGTATAAGCCTGAAGTGCGGGAATGCTTTGACAGATCTTTTCGACAAGACCGAGCAATATTCCGCCGAGCATGGCACCGGGGATCGAGCCTATGCCTCCGATAACCGCGGCGGTGAAGGCCTTGATTCCGGGCATGGAGCCGAGGGTCGGAGTGACCGAGGGAATGAGCATAAGATAGAACAGACCCGCGAAGGCAGCAAGGCCCGAGCCGATGGCAAAGGTGATAGTTATTATGCGGTTTACGTTTATTCCCATAAGCTGTGCGGCGCCCTTATCCTCCGAAACGGCAATCATGGCGCGGCCGGTCTTGGTTTTCTTTATGAAGAGTGTAAGCGCCGCCATAAGTATAACACCGACCACAAGGGTGATGATTATATTTATATCAATTTCGGAGCCGAGAATCACAAGGCTGCCGGGGGACTTGATTGTTACGGTTTTCGACTGGGAGCCGAATATAAGCTGAGCAAGTCCCTGCAAAAAGTAGCTGACGCCTATTGCGGTTATAAGCACCGCAAGGGGTGATGCGGCTCGAAGCGGCTTATAGGCAAGCTTTTCGATGACTATTCCGAGCAGAGCACAGAAAACGACCGCAAGCAGCAGTCCGAGATAGGGGTGCATACCGGCGCTGACCGAAACCAAAACCGTATAGGCACCGACCATTATTACATCGCCGTGTGCGAAGTTAAGCATTTTCGCAATGCCGTATACCATCGTATAGCCGAGAGCTATCAGCGCATATATCGCGCCGAGGCTGAGGCCGTCCAACAAAATACTCATTTTTTTCTCCTTTAAGCTTTTTGGGCGCTCCCACCGAATATTCCCGAGAGCGGAAAGCGCCTGCAGCGGAAAGCATCGAAAATCATTGCTCCGGTGCTTTCCGTTGCAGGCCGCCGAGTGACCCGAAGCGGGTCACTCGGCAAGGCAGGGCTGTTATTTTCCTGTAGGCAGCTTACTGAACATCGACGATGACAGGCTCCTTGCTGCAGGCGCCCGAGGCGTCCCAGGTCATCTTTCCGGTAACGCCGGCGTATGAGAAGTCAGAGGAGGTGATGACCGTCTTGACAAGCTCGCAAAGCTCGGAGGCTCCGATGTTTACATCGTTCACGCCTGCCTTCTTCATGGTCTCGAAGATTACATAAACGGCATCGTAGGCATCGGCGGCAAACTGATCGGGATCACTGCCGTAGGCCTCTCTGTAGGCCTTTACGAAGTGAGCACTCTTTTCCTCGGTGGAGTCGATATCGAAGGGGGTGATGTACTTTACCTTGTTGGTAACGGTTTCGTCAAGCTGATTCTTAACGCCGTCAAGACCGTCGCAGCCGAAGATGAGAGCGGTGCTGCCCTTCTTGGCACAGGCCTTTGCGAAGATGCCGGCCTCGGTGTAGTAGAAGGGAACGAAGATCGCGTCGCAATCCTTAAGAGCCTCAGCCTGAGTTGAGAAGTCCTTATTGTTTTCCCTGTCGAAGGTCTGGAGCTTGTAGGAAACGCCGAGCTCCTTCATCTTGGCCTCAAAGGCCGCGTAAACACCGCTCGAATAGGTATCGGAGGTGTCATATATACAGCCGATGTTGGTGTAATCCTCGGCAAGCATCTCTGCTGCTAAAACGCCCTGGTCGGGATCGCCGAAGCAAACGCGGAAGCCGTTGTCACCGGCATCGATTACGGAATCGGCAGAAGCAGAGGGTGTGATGAAGAAAAGATTGTCGACAGCCGACTTGTTGGCAAAGGCCTCGCAGGAGCCGGAGGTTACCGAGCCGATTGCAATCTGCATTCCTGCATCGAAGAGTGAATCGTAAGCGGTTGCAGTCTCAGCGGCGACAGCCTTGTCGTCTCTCATATCGAACTTAAAGCTTACACCGTTGAGTCCGCCGTTGGCATTGATTTCGTCAACCGCGAGCTGAGCGCCGTTCTTTACGGAAATTC
>CAZDEI010000035.1:0-7700 GCA_964504325.1 uncultured Eubacteriales bacterium
TAGTAAAAGAGGGCGACCCGGTGCTTCGCAAGACGAGCCGCTCGGTTATAAGCTTTGATGACAGATTGGCAGAGCTTTTGGACGATATGGCCGAAACGATGTACAGGGCTGAGGGAGTCGGACTTGCGGCTCCTCAGGTCGGGATCCTCAAGCGAGCCTGCGTTGTCGATGTCGGCGACGGACTTATTGAGCTTATCAATCCGGTCATAATCGAGAGCAGCGGCAACGAGGAGGGCAGCGAGGGCTGTCTTTCAAGCCCCGGGGATTACGGAATAGTCGCACGCCCCACCAAGGTGACGGTGCGCGCACAGGACAGAAACGGAAACACCTTTACCGTAACGGGTGAGGGTCTCAAAGCGAGAGCCTTCTGCCATGAAACCGACCATCTCAACGGAATGCTTTTTAAGGATAAAATGATAAAAAGAGCGTCTGCGGAGGAATAATGAAGATAGTTTTTATGGGGACTCCCGATTTTGCGGTTGCCTCTCTTGAGGCACTGCTTGCATCGGAGCACATGGTTTCGGCCGTTTTCACACAGCCCGATAAGCCGCAGGGCAGAAAAATGATAATGACACCCTCACCGGTCAAGCTGTGCGCAGAGGCGGCGGGAATACCCGTTTATCAGCCGCGCAGCCTTAGAAGCGGCGAGGCGCTTGAGACGCTTAAGGAGCTTGCTCCCGAGCTGATAGTCGTGGTTGCCTATGGTAAGATTCTGCCGCAGGATATACTGTCTCTTCCGAAATACGGCTGTATGAATATTCACGGCTCACTTTTGCCGAAATACCGAGGAGCCTCACCTATACAGTGGAGTATTGTCTGCGGCGAGACACGCACCGGCGTAACCTCGATGTATATGGATGAGGGAATAGATACGGGTGATATGATATTCACCTCCGAGACCGACATCCTGCCCGAGGACGATGCGGTATCTCTTACCGAAAGGCTGTCGGAGCTCGGAGCACAGCTTGCCGTGAAAACGGTTAACGCGATAGAAAACGGCTCCGCGCCACGCACCGCACAGAGCGAGTCGGAGGCGAGCTACGCTCCGATGATAGCTAAGGAAGCTGCTCGGCTTGATTTTGAAAAGCCAGCGCAGGCAGCGGTCGATCTTATACGAGGCCTCATAGCCTGGCCGACAGCATGGTTTATGCTGGACGGTGCAAAAATAAAGGTTTACTCGGCGCGTGCCGTCGAGGGACGGGGAGGCCGCCCCGGTGAGGTGCTTTGCTCCGCAAAAAGGCTTATAATTCAGTGCGGTGAGGACACGGCACTTGAGCTGCTTGAGGTAAAGCCCGAGGGCAAGGGCAAAATGGCCGTCTCCGCCATGCTCAGCGGAAGAAAAATAGCGGAAGGAAGCATTATCGGGTGAAAAATCCGAGACAAACGGCACTTTCGGTGCTGAACAGAATTCTCAACGGCGGAGGCTTTTCCAATCTTGCGCTTAACGATGCACTGAAGAACGCCGAGCTTGACAGCCGTGATTCGGCCTTTGCCGCCGCGCTTGTCTACGGCACGGTTGAGCGAAGACTCACACTTGATTATGCGATCGAGGCCGCCTCGGGAAGATCGGTGGCGAGGATTGACCCCTGCTGTATAAATATACTTCGTATGGGCGCCTATCAGCTTTACTATATGGACGGTGTGCATTCGGGTGCGGCCGTCAACGAATCGGTAAAGCTTGCCAAGAAAACAAAAAAGGCATATCTTTCGGGCTTTGTAAACGCGGTGCTGAGAAGGCTTGCCGCCGAGGGTGACAGGCTTCTTCCTCCGCCCGACGAGCTCTCGGCATACTATTCCTGCTCTCCCGAAATCGTTGCCTCATTTACGGCCGATTACGGAGAGGCTACCGCCAAAAGGCTTCTTGAGGCCTCACTGTGCAAGGCCGATACGGTGCTCAGAGTAAACAATACCCGAATTACCGATGAGGAGCTTTTGACACGGCTTGCTGCGGAGGGCTATTCCTGTGAGCTCGTACGGGAGCATTAT
This sequence comes from uncultured Eubacteriales bacterium, assembly GCA_964504325.1. GTDB lineage: Bacteria > Bacillota > Clostridia > Oscillospirales > Acutalibacteraceae > RGIG7384. The sequence goes on from CAZDEI010000035.1 coordinate 1,987, forward strand.
ATAAGGCTTGACGGCGGCTCACCTACCGCCTCCGAGCTGTATGCGAACGGCTTTTTTCATATGCAGTCCCTGGCCTCTGCAGAATGTGTTGCTGCGGTAGCGGCAGCCTCGGGCGAGCTTGTGCTTGATGCCTGTGCTGCTCCGGGCGGAAAGGCCTTTTCGATTGCAGAGTGCATGGGCAACACGGGTGAGGTCGTTGCACTTGAGCTGCACCCTCACAGAGCGGAGCTTATAAAAGCAGGTGCCGAAAGACTCGGGCTTTCCGCAGTCAGGGCAAGTGCCGCCGATGCGGCGGGCTATACGGGTGACGGCAGAAAATTTGACAGAATTCTTTGCGATGTACCCTGCTCGGGACTCGGAATGCTGTCGGAAAAGCCGGATATAAAATACAGAAGGCCCGATGAGGGTGGATACCTGTCAGAGCTCCAGTATTCAATACTTAAAAACTGCTCCTCGCTTTTAAAAAGGGGCGGAAGACTTGTTTATTCCACCTGCACACTCAGAAGGGCTGAAAACGAAAATGTCGTTGAACGCTTCCTGAAGGAAAACGGCGATTTCGAGCTGAAATCTCAAAAAACATATATGCCGCATATCGACGGGCTTTCGGGCTTCTTCGTTGCGGTGCTTGAAAGGCGTGCTTGATTGAACAGGCTTGATATTAGGTCTATGACCGACGGCGAAATAGCGGAGGCGCTTGCCGAGCTTGGGCTTCCGAAATACCGAATCACTCAGCTCTGCGGCTGGGTTCGTCGCGGTGTCTCCGGCTTTTCCGAGATGACCGATCTCCCAAAGGGGCTCAGAGAGGAGCTTGAAAAGCGCTTCTTTTTCACCTCGGTTACCGCGGTAAGGCGCTTGGTCTCACAGATAGACGGAACGGTAAAATATCTTTATCGGCTTTATGACGGCGAGTATATAGAATCGGTTTTCATGCGCTATCATCACGGCTGCACGGTTTGTATTTCGACTCAGGTCGGTTGTCTTATGGGCTGTAAATTCTGCGCCTCGGGTCAGAACGGCAAGGCAAGGGATCTTACCGCCTCGGAGATGCTCGCACAGATAGAATACGCTGCTGCCGATAACGGCGTCAGAATATCCAATGTGGTCATGATGGGCATGGGTGAGCCGCTTGATAATTACGATAATTCGCTCCGCTTTTTGCATTTGGTGGGGGATGAGCGAGGTCTCGGGATCGGCATGAGACATATTTCGCTTTCCACCTCGGGCGTAGTTACGGGCATATATAAGCTTATGGAGGAGCAGCTTCCGATAACCCTTTCGGTCTCTCTGCATGCTCCGACGGATGAGCTGCGAAACACCATAATGCCGGTCAACAGAAAATGGAATACAGAGGCTCTTTTCACCGCCTGCCGCGATTATATAAAGGCAACGGGGAGAAGAATATCCTTTGAATACGCCGTTATCGACGGCTTTAACGACGATGACGGCTGCGCCGAGCTCCTTGCGGCGCGGCTTAAGGGAATGCTCTGTCATATAAATCTCATTCCCGCCAATCCCGTCAGGGAAAGCAGCTTCAGAAGCCCCGGCAGGCGCTCGGTCGAGCGCTTCAGGGAAAAGCTTGAGGCACTGGGAATGAATGCTACCGTAAGAAGAACCCTGGGGGCAGATATAAATGCCTCCTGCGGTCAGCTCAGAAGAAAAGAAGCAGAGGCAATGAATACCGCCGAAGGGGGATAAAACGGTATGAAATTCATGGGTGCAACGGACAGGGGGCTTGTCCGACGTACGAATCAGGACAGCTTTGCGGTCGGCTCGGTAAGAGGGGTGCCGTGGGCTGCGGTCTGTGACGGCATGGGCGGTGCCGCAGGCGGAAATGTCGCAAGCACGATGGCTGTCGACAGATTTGTCCGCGTTGCCGAGAGCCCCGATACAAGGCTGCAGGACGCAAGATCCGTCGAGAGCTTTTTTACCTCCGCCCTTTCCTCGGCAAACGCGCTGATATATGAGCGCTCGCGGGAGGATGAGGAGGTCGCCGGAATGGGAACCACTGCAGTTGCCGCCGCGGTTGTCGGAGGCACGGCCTATATTGCACATGTCGGCGACAGCAGGGCGTATCTTATCTCGGAGTCCGAGGCAAGACCCGTCACAAGGGATCACTCTCTCGTTCAGTCTCTCGTCGAGGAGGGAGAAATAACCGATGCCGAGGCAAGAACTCATCGGCAGCGGAATATAATCACAAGAGCGGTCGGCACCTTGGAAAGGTTGGATATCGAATTCGATTCGGTCGATCTGACAGAGGGGGACTGTCTGCTGCTCTGCAGCGACGGGCTTAATAACGCCCTCTCGGATGCGGAGATTTTCGAGACTGTCAGAAAAGAGGGTGAAGCCGCGCCCGAGGCACTTATAGCAGTTGCCAACCGACACGGCGGAGCGGATAACATAACCGCGGTCATCTTAATATACCGTACCGAGCTTTGATCGAAGCGGAATTTTGTTAGGAGTGTAAGCATGGAAGATAAATATCTCGGACAGCGTCTTGACGGACGGTATCAGCTCGAGGAAATCATAGGCGTCGGCGGAATGGCTGTCGTTTATAAGGCCGTTGATATCACCGAGGGTCGAGCCGTTGCGGTGAAAATTCTCAAGGATGAGTATGCCGACAATGAGGAATTCGTACGTCGCTTTATAAACGAAGCAAGAGCAATATCCGTGCTCAACCACGTCAATATTGTCAAGGTGTACGATGCGAGCGTCAGCGCCGCCGTAAAGTATATGGTAATGGAGCTTATTGACGGCATCACCCTTAAGGAATATATTGCCAATCATGGAAGTCTTCGCTGGAAGGAGGCTGTCTTCTTTGCAGTGCAGATACTTCGTGCGCTTCAGCATGCTCACGATAAGGGAATCGTTCACCGTGATGTAAAGCCGCAAAATATAATGCTGCTTGCCGACGGAACGGTTAAGGTCGCCGATTTCGGCATAGCAAGATTTGCCCGCTCGACTCAGCAGACGGTTATGAATAAGGCAATCGGCTCTGTGCATTACATCAGCCCCGAGCAGGCAAGGGGAGAAACGACCGACGAAAAGGCGGATATCTATTCCGTCGGTGTAATAATGTATGAGATGCTTACGGGCGAGCTCCCCTTCCAGGCGGAGAGCGCTGTTTCGGTTGCCATAATGCAGCTTCAAAACACTCCCAAGAGTCTCACCGAGCTTGATCCCTCGATCCCCAAGGGCGTTGAGCAGATCACTCTGCACGCCATGCAAAAGGATCAGCGCTTGAGATATCAGTCGGCAGCCGAAATGCTTCATGACCTTGAGGAATTCCGCCGCGATCCCGATATGACCTTTGAATTCTCGTATTTTGTCGACGAGGAGCCGACGAGATTTGTCGATTTGGGCGACACGGCTGCCGAGAGCAAGGGCGAGCAAGAGGGTGAGGAGGAGCACAGCATGGTGCTTCCGATCCTCAGCGGAATTGCCGCTGCCTTTGTTATAGCGATACTTGTAATCGGCGGTATATTTGCCTATTCTCTCTTCGGTAACAAAACGGTCGGCCATGCGGTGGTGGATTTCAGAGGTCACACCTATACGCAGGTGCTCGCCGATTACGGAAATGTATTTTCATTTGAGCCCAAATACGAATACAACAGCGATTATGAGCCCGGCGTTGTAATCGCACAGTCTCAGTCGGTCGGCAAGGTTTTGAAAAAGACACAAAAAATAATTCTTACGGTATCTCAGGGAACCGAGCAGACACAGGTTCCCGTTACGGCGGGGCTTACGGTCAAGGAGGCTGTTGCACTGCTCGACAAGGCTAAGCTTGCTTATGAGATAAAATATGTCGAGACGGATGCCTTCACTCCCGACACGGTTATTTCCACCGATCCCGCCGCGGGAAAGACGGTCTATGAGGGAACTGTCGTTACGGTTGAGGTTGCACAGAAGCCGGGTGCCGTAATGGTAAATCTGCCCGATGTAAAGAAGAGCAAGCTTGATTCGGCAAAGAAGATAATCGAAACGGCCGGACTTACTCTCTCGGGTGAGCCCGAGGAGGTCTACAGCAACGGCTTTACGCTTGACGGCAAGGCCATAGATGCGGTTACGGGTCTCCCCGAGGGCTATGTTGCCGCGCAGGAGCCTGCGACGGGAAGCGGCGGTCAGGTCGAAAAGGGAACCGCGATCAAGCTTTATGTCAGCAACGGAAAAAGCTATTATGAGGTCAATGCCGAGCTTGCCGTGAATTCGGCACTTCTGGGCTCTGAGGAGGCTGAGCTTGTCGCTAAAATAGCGGGCAAGACGGTGGGACGCTCGGAGGAATTTGATCCCGATACAACCGATAAGACCACCGTGAAGCTCACAAAAACGGCCGCCTATAACGAAAAGGGCGGAGTGGAAACCGTAAGCATATATTATACGGACGCATCCGAAGCCGAGCAGCTTTACATGGTTTTGGAGGTCGATTTTGACAATGGCACGGTCAGCATAGTGCTTAATAACAGCGGAATATGATTGAGGGGATCGTTGTTAAGGCCGTATCCGGCGCGTATTTTGTCGATACGGGTGACCAAACGCTGGAATGCAGTGCACGGGGAGTTTTTCGCAAGAATGGAGAATCTCCCCTTGTAGGTGACAGGGTGGAAATCAGCGTAAACGGCGATCGCGGTGTTTTGGAACGGATTTTGCCGAGAAGGAATTCAATCGTCCGCCCACCGGTTGCGAATATTGACAGGGTCTTCATCGTTTCCTCCATGTGCGTGCCTGCGCCGAACACTCTCCTTATAGATCGAGAGCTTTCGATGCTTGAAAAAAAGCATATCGAGCCGGTTCTCGTTTTCAACAAGGCAGATGGCGGCGATGCCTACGCGCTCAGTGAATTGTACGAAAGGGCCGGCTATATGACGGCCGTCACCTCATGCCTCGATAAAACGGGTATAGACGGGCTCAGGGCTCTGCTTGTCGACGGCATAAACGTATTTACGGGAAATTCCGGTGTCGGAAAATCAAGCCTTTTGAATCTTCTGCTTCCCGATGTCTCCCTCAAAACGGGAGAGGTAAGCCAAAAGCTCGGAAGAGGCCGTCATACTACCCGAACAACCGAGCTCTTTGTCCTTGACGGAAAATATATCGCCGACACGGCGGGCTTTTCCTCCTTTGATCTTGAAGCATACGGAGCCGTTTTAAAGGAGGAGCTGCCCTCAACCTTTCGCGAATTCGAAAAATATGCCGAGGGCTGTCGCTTCGCAGACTGCTCGCACACCTGTGAGGCAGGCTGCGCGGTGCTTGAGGCAGTTAAAAACGGCGAAATCTCAGAAAGCAGACATAAGAATTACCGCATAATCTATGACAGTATTAAGGATATAGAAAAATGGGAGCTCAAAAAGAGAGAGCCGCGGCGCTGATAATAGCGGGCGGCGAGGCCGACAGTGATGAGCTTATTCGCTCGGCGGCCGAGAAGGCAGCTGTTGTTGTTGCCGCAGATAAGGGACTTGAATTCGCACTTCGGGCAGGTGTTACACCCGACCGAGTGGTCGGAGATCTTGACTCCTATTCGGGCGAGCCTCCCGAGGGCATTGAGCTTGTCAGGCTGCCGATTGAAAAGGACGATACCGATCTTGAGGCGGCGGTTAAGCTGCTTGAGGCGGAGGGCTTTGACGAGCTTGTCATAGTCTGTGCCATGGGCGGCAGACCCGACCATCAGCTTGCCGTCCTGCAGAGCCTTGTGGGACTTGCAGAGAGAGGGCACGGAGCCTCTC
>CAZDEI010000036.1:0-7683 GCA_964504325.1 uncultured Eubacteriales bacterium
GTGCTCTGCGGTCATGTTTTGGAGGAGCTGAAGCAGGGGCGTTGCCGACGATTGCTCTTTTGCGCCACGGGAGCGCTTATGTCTCCCACCACCGTATTTCAGGGAGAAAGCATTCCCGCAATCGCACACGCCTTATGCATTGAAATGCAAGGGTGAATTCACCTTATATATTATAATATGTATAAATTCGCCTTATTTGCCGATAAATCAACCGTGAGAATCATGCTTCAACACTTTTAAGGCGGTGCTGACACGACAAAAGCCCGTGCTATGGCCGTTGTCATGGCTCGGACTTTTCTTGTTCACAGAGGCTCCCCCTGTGTAAAGGGTGACTCCCCACAGTGTGGGGAGATGTCACGAAGTGACATAGGGAACCGCCGCCGTAAGCGGCTGTCAGCTTAGCTGACTGTGGGATTGTATTATCCTGCATTATTGTCGTCATAAGCATACTATTCGCCGCTGTCGAGGCCGAGCAGCTCCGCGGCCGAGGTCTCATCAAGCGCCTGCACTCCGTTAAGGCGCCTGTTGATCGCCCTTGTGCGCGTTCCGACAAGCTTTTCGAGCTCCATATCGGCCTTGTTAAGGTTCGCCTTGACCGCATTCAAATTCTTTTCGAAGCTTTCGAATTCGGTTTTTACGGCGCCGAGGGTCTGCCATACCTCCTCACTGCGCTTTTGTATCGCAAGTGTCCTGAAGCCCATCTGCAGGGAATTCAGCAATGCGGCCATGGTGCTCGGTCCCGCAATGTTGACCCTGTATTTCTTTTGAATTGTCTCAACAAGGGCTGTATTGTTTACCACCTCGGCGTAAAGCCCCTCGAAGGGAAGAAACATAACCGCAAAATTTGTCGTATATGGCACTGAAATATATTTTTCGCTGATATCCTTTGCCTCGGACTTAACGGTCGCCTCAAGGCTTTTCATAGCCTCGGCGATTCTTGCCCTGTCACCCGAATCGCAGGCATCTCTGTAGGCGGAATAGGTATCCCCAGGGAATTTGGAATCGATCGGCAGCCAAACGGGGCTTCCGCCCTCACCCGGCAGCTTGACGGCAAATTCGACAGCATTCGACCTGCTTGGATCGACCCTGACATTCTCACCGTACTGCTCGGGAGCGAGAATATCCGAAAGTATTGCGCCGAGCTGTATTTCGCCGAGAATACCCCTTGTCTTTACATTGGAAAGTATCCTTTTGAGATCGCCGACATTGTCAGCCATGCCCTGCAGCTCACCGAGTCCCCTAAACACAGCGTCAAGCCGCTCGCTGACAGCCTTGAAGGAGCGGCTCATATTGTCCTCAAGGGTCTTTTGCAGCCTTTCATCGACTGTTGCTCTGATTCTTTCGAGCTCATTATTGTTTTCGGTGCGAATTAAATTCAGTCTTGTGTCCACCGTTTGACGAAGCTGCTCAAGCTTTTGCTCATTCACAGACTCAAGGCTGCCGATTCGACCCTCAAGCTGACGGAGCTGTCCGAGCTGTGCCTCGGCCACGCTTTTTTGAGCACTTGTCAGCATTTCACCGAGATTTTTAACACTTGACTGAACGCTTTCCGAAACCGACTGCTGAAGCTCGGCGCCGTTATTCCTGCCGGCCGACAGCCTTATAAGCAGGATGATCAGCAGGACAAGAAGCACCGCAAGCAGAGCTATTATGATATATTCCGTCATTTTTTTCCTCCGTTCGACACGATTTTCATGCGTGTACGATTCTCTTTTAATTAATATATCACATTAAAGCTCCGCTTACAAACAAATATTCGGCTTACGGCCTGATTTCGACATTATACTGCTTCAGCCAACGGTTTATCATATAAAAATATGCTACCGTTTGAGGTGAGGTCATAAGCTGACCGTACCATGGCTGTGTACTGCTCGAGGTCATGAGCTCACGCAATCTTGCGGCATCGGCAATTTCGTTCAGCGGCTCATTAGGATCGTCGATTATGGGCCGAAGCAGGCTGCAGACCGCGGCCATATATGATGGATTATGCGTTTTAGGGTATGGGCTCTTTTTCCTTCGGAGCACGCTGTCGGGCAGGTAGCCCTCAAAGGCAGCCCTGAGCAGGCCCTTTTCGCTGCCGCCGAGCTCCTTCATTTCAAAGGGCACCGAATACATATATTCGACGATTCTGTGATCACAGAAGGGCACCCTGACCTCAAGCCCCGAATACATGCTCATTCTGTCCTTGCGCTCCAAAAGAGTTTGCATAAACCAATAAATATTCATATAAGACATTTCGCGCATTCTCGACTCATATTCCGACAGCCCCTCACACTGCGGCGCTTCACGGCAGCAGGCCTCATACCGCTCGGAAATATACTCACGGGGATTGATTTTCTCGGCAAGCTCGGGCAGTATAAAGGAGGCTCGGTATTCGTAATTATTCGACCACGGAAAGCCGTAGCGCATGAGCACCTCTCGGTCCCTGTACCATGGATAGCCGCCGAAAATTTCATCTGCACACTCCCCTGAAAGGGCAACCGTCACATGTCTTTTTATGCTTTTACAGAAAAGCAGCAGTGAGGAATCCACATCGGCCATTCCGGGCAGGTCTTTCGCCTCCACGGCGGCATCGAGTGCCTCGGCAAGCTCATCGGTGCCGAGCACGACATCGATATAGTCACAGTCGAGATACTCTCTCATTATTTTTATATATTTATTGTCGCTTTCGGGCTGAAAATGTGAGCCCTTGAAGTATTTATCGTTATCCTTATAGCTCACGCTGAAGGTCAAAAGCCGCTTGCCGCGACGCTTCATATACCTGCTTGCCACCGAGGATATTATGCTCGAATCAAGACCGCCCGAAAGAAAGGTGCCGATCGGGACATCGCTTACAAGCTGCCGCTCCACCGAATCTCTGACAAGCTCGTTAACACGGCAGACCGTCTCGGCAAGGCTGTCGATGTGCGGTCGGTCGGAAAGCCGGCAATAGGGCTTCAGCACCGCTCCGCCGGCAGCTATTCTGCCGCAGAAGCCCGGCTTAAGCTCCCGTACACCCTTGAAAACACCGCTGCCCGGAGTTCTGCCGGGTCCTATAAGAAGCAGCTCGGAAATGCCGTTCCGGTCAATAACGGGCCGCAGCTCACCTGAGGCGAAAAGCGTCTTTATCTCGGAGGCAAACAGGAAGCCGCCTTCAAGGCAGGAATAAAACAGCGGCTTTACGCCGAAGCGATCCCTCGCGATAAAAAGGCTCCTGTCACCGCTGTTCCAAATCGCAAAGGCGAATATTCCGTTGAATTTATCAAGGCATTTTTCGCCGTAGCGTATATACGCCTTAAGAAGCACCTCGGTATCGCTTTCGGTATCAAAGCGAACACCCTCCCGTCCGAGCTCGGCCTTCAGCTCCGCCGTATTGTACAGCTCACCGTTATATACAACCGTATAGCGACAGTCACCGACCGTTACGCTCATGGGCTGCCTTCCGTTTTCGGGATCCATCACCGCAAGTCGCGAATGTAAAAGCAGCACTCCCCTTTCCCTGAAGCTGCCGCTGTCATCGGGTCCTCGCCGCGACATTGACATCAGCATTTTGTTCAGTGTATCTCCGTCTGTCCTGTCGGCACCCTCACCGACATAGCCCGCGATACCGCACATTGTACAATTCCTCCCACCGTAGCACGGCTCAAACTCGGCCGCAGCTTTTTTACATTATACGGGGAAAGACGGAATTCGGTTAAAAGATGTTGATTTTTAACGGCGTTATGGTATACTTAAATATAATGAAGTAATATGCCGTTATGGCTTGAAAGAGGTAAATAATGGGAAAAGGCACAAGAAAACAGGAAAAAAGAGCCCGTGAGGCGGAGCTCAGACGCGAGCGGGAGCAAAGCCATGCAGCCAAAAAAAGCAAGCGCCTGAAAATCACCGCGCTTGCGACCTCGGTTACTGCCGGTACAGCTGCGGTGGTGCTTGCCGTTTGCTTTACCGTATCCGCCGTTTTAAATGCGGGAGGCGGTCTCAGAAAAACAACCGTTGCCGAAACCGAGCATTACTCGGTAAACGGAGCAATGGCCTCATATTACATGTATTCGCTCCTTTCCAACTTCAAAAGCGATAATTCGACATATCTCAGCAAGCTGATGGATGTCGATTCCTCACTTAAGAATCAGGCCTGCTATTACGAGGAAAGCAAAACCTGGTTTGAGTATTTCACCGAGCTTACAAAGCAGCGTGTAACACTCTATCTCTCCATGGCCGAAAAGGCATATTCCGAGGGTGAGTCCGAGCTCAGCGAGGCAAATGCCGCCGCAATCGAGACCGAGATCGCAAGCCTCAAAAAGGAGGCAGACAGCGCGAGCATCAGCCTTGACCGTCATCTTCGCAACACCTACGGACGAGGCGTCAAGGAGCAGGATGTCAGAGATGCGCTTAAGCTCTTTTACATTTCCTATCAGTACCGTCAGAAGTGCTATGACGGTGTCGAGGTTTCAGCCTCAGAGGCCTCGGTTTACTGCGATAACAACAAGACCAAATTCTACACCGCCTCCTACTACACCTACACGGTAAAGGCGGAATACGATTCAAAAACAGCAACCGATGCAACCGTTCAGGCTGCGATTGCGGAGGCCAAGAGGGTCGCCGACGAAATTGCCAAGGCAGACTCGGTTTCTGACTTTTTAACCGCTGTCAAGGCGCGTCTTAAGGCTCAGGGCAAATCGGATGATGATATAACCGAGGCGCTTTCGGCAGCCCTCACCTCTGATGCCGCATATTCCGACAGCACCGAGGCCGCTCAGTGGGTATTCAAGTCCAACCGCAGGGTCGGTGACACCGCCGTATTCAGCGGAACCGAGCTTTACGCCGTCTACTGCATAACCGAGCCCTCTCACCGTGACGAGACACTTTCGAAGAATCTCATTACGCTTGAATTCTCCTCGGAAAAATTCGGCAGCAGCTCGGCCGCAAAGCGCGCTGCGGAGGCTCTTGTCAAGGAGCTTGACGGAAGCACCGACGTAGTCCTCCTCGAAAAGGCATTTTCCGATTATTCCGAAAAGAACGGTGTCTCACTCGTCACCTATGACAACATGTTTGAGGCCGATGTTTCGGAGGCCACCGCCGAATGGCTCTTTGCCGACACAAGAAAGCTCGGTGACACTAAAATTATGAGCACCGGCTTCGATGTGCTCCTCACACTTTACAGCGGCAACGGAATTTCCGGCTGGGAAAGTCAGGCCACCGCGGCCATAAAGACCTCTGCCGCCGACAAGCTGCAGGATAAGGCTGAGGAGGAGTTCGCTCCCTCGATATATTCAGAGGCCTTTAACAAGATAGAAATCTAAATTCAAGGGGCGGATGCCCCTAAAATACAAAAAACGGAGAAGTCTTTAAATGCGTAAATATATAATTGCGGGTCTAAAGGTTTTGATGAGATGCACCGAGGAGCACATGCTCAAGCAGGGTGACTGCTATCTTGCTGATTTTGACGGTGAGCCCGATATTGTGATTGACATTCCGCGCGATCAGATCGAGCGAATTCAGGCAAATCACTCTCCCCTCACCTACGACGAGACCGAATATGTGCTCACCGGATCCCGTTTCTATTTCAAATTTATTAATTTCGGAGGCTTGATGGTGCATTCCTCCTGCGTCGTTGTTGACGGAAGGGCATATCTTTTCTCGGCACCGAGCGGCACCGGAAAGTCAACACACACCGCTCTGTGGCTGAAGAAGCTCGGCGACCGTGCCTTCATTCTTAACGACGATAAGCCGGCCGTGCGTTACGAGGACGGCACCTTTTATGCCTACGGCACACCGTGGAGCGGAAAAACAGCTCAAAATGTCAACGCAAAATATCCCGTCGGCGCGATAGCCTTTTTGGAGCGCAGCAGCTCCTGCTTTATAGAGCCGATGCCCGCTACCGAGGCGGTCAAAAATCTTTATTGGCAGACGGTCAAGCCGCGAATTGAGGCGAATGTCGACATTCTTTTCGGCACCTGTGAAAAGCTTATAAGCTCTGTTCCGATTTATCGCTTCGGTGCGGATATAAGCGACAGAGCCTTTAAAACCTCCTATGAGCGAATGACCGGAAAACACATTTAAGCCGTACAAAACAAACGCACAGAAGCTCGCCACTGTCCTGCTTGCAAGCAGGACAGTGGCGAGCTTGATTTATCAATTCAAGACTCATTCGGGATCCTTCATAAGCTCGTCGGTAAGCCTTATGATCTCGGGCGCGAGGCGCTCGCTCTCTTTTTTGAATATATGCGAATACAAGGGATACGCGGCACCGAGCAGAGCAAGACCGAGCACACCTGCTACGATTCCCACGGGCACGGCGGCACCTGCGAACACGGCAGCGAATTCATCCGAAAGGAAAATGCTCATTCCGATTCCGAAAATAAGCGTGCCTATAATTCCAACGCTGAGTGCCGCAACCGAGGCCTTTCTGCCCACGGAGCTGTCAAGGCGGCGAAGCCGCTCCATTTTAGTCTCCTCGGGAGCCTCATATTTATTTCGTATTTTAAGTATTTCCTCATTGCGCTTTGAGGAATAGCTGTAATTAAAATCGCTTCCGTTTTGATTCATCGTATTCATTCCTTTGCATCAAGCTTTTTTATTTCGGTAACGCTTTTCACTATCATATAGATTGCCATCAGCACCACCGTCAGCGAAACAGCAATTCCGCCGAGGAAAAGAAACAGTCTTTTATCACTCTCGGTAAGCTCGCTCCTGCCGAAGGTAGCAAGCATAGATGCCTCGAGCGTAAGCATGGAGACCGAAGCGGCCGCCAGGGATATACCCGTCGCCGCCGAAAAAACAGGACTGTTGTGCTTCCTGCTGCCGATCATCTTTACAATTGATTTTATAAAGGTGAAAAAGGTATACGCTGCAAGCGCTATGGTGGTTATCTCGTGATGTCTTACCGTTCTTCCGCGGAAGACCACATAAAATATCATTACCGAGACGGCAAGGTTCATTATAAGCAGTATCACACCGCAAATGCGGTATCTCACAAGCTCCTCCCTCATCTGCTCACCGGGACTGTGAGATCTGCTGTGGCGAAGCAAAAGCGAGCGCATGAGAGCAAGCAGGATATAGTATGCCGCAAGCGAATAGTACCAAAGCGAGGCATGGTAAATTCCGAGAACGAGCTGAAACACCGCATAAGCGGCGTTCCAAACGAAGGAAAAGCCCAAATGGACATTCATTCTGAGCCCCGAATCATTTTGCCACTTAACGGTGTATTTATTGGTTCTGTAAACGCCCTTGAGCCATGAGGCAAGACGCGGAAGCCTCATGCACCACACCGTCAGAATATAGGCCGAAAAGGCATAAGAAAGCACGCTGAACACATCATTGCTTTCAAAGAACACAAGCGAGTACAGCAGCAGGGCGAGGCTGACGGGCGTAAGCAGCACGGCTATAAGGGCTTTCGGAAAAAGCAATGCTCGGCCGAGCTTTTTTATATTCATTTTACTTTCTCCTTAATATTACGGTGAATTCACTGCCCTCACCGAGTCTGCTTGAAACCCTTATCTCGCCGCCGACAATGTCGATAACACGCTTGACAAGCGCGAGACCGAGGCCGTTTCCCTTTGAGGAGTGTGAGGTATCACCCTGATAAAATTTGTCGAATATACGCGCACCCGTCTCGGGCGACATGCCGCAGCCGGTATCCGCAACCGAAACAACCACTCTGTCACCCTCCGACCGCAGGGAAACCGATACCGTTCCCCCCTCGGG
>CAZDEI010000037.1:0-7680 GCA_964504325.1 uncultured Eubacteriales bacterium
GTCATCACCTCGGGAATTGTGCTTCCGCTCGTCAACACGGGCATATTTATCATCGGCTCATATTTCTTCTTTGTTCCTCTTTTCGTGCCCGACGGCAGTCTTTCGGGTCTGCCTCTCCTTTGGGCCATAGCGCTCGGCTCGGCGGTAAATTTCGCAATCGAGCTCGGCGTAAATCTTTTGCTTTCAACAGGAATAACAACCGTTATCAAGGCTGTTAAAAAATAATCCGATTTCACGGAGGAAATCTATGGTATTCCAAGCTATTCACGATTTGACAGAATACGGTATTAAAAATGGTCTTCTGCCCGAGGAGGACAGGTGCTATACCGTTAACCGACTTCTTGAGGTGCTCGAACTCGATGATTATTCCGAGCCCGCCGAGACAGCTGTGACCGAGCCCTCGGCCATTCTCGAGCAGCTCTGCGACTTTGCCGCCGAAAAGGGCCTGATCGGCGACGGAATAACCGAGAGGGATCTGTTTGACACCCGTCTTATGGGCTGTCTTATGCCGCGTCCCTCCGAGGTTATCAATACCTTTTGGAAAAAATACGCAGCCTCGCCCGAGCTTGCCACCGATTGGTATTACGGTCTTTCCTGCGCCTCAAACTACATAAGGCTTGACAGGATCAAAAGGGACCTTAAATGGGTCGCGCACACCGTGTACGGCGACCTGGACATCACCATCAATCTCTCCAAGCCGGAGAAGGATCCGAAGACAATCGCCGCAGCAAAGGCTGCTCCTCAGTCGGGCTATCCGAAATGTCTGCTTTGTCCCGAAAATGAGGGCTATGCAGGCCGAATAGACAAACCCGCGCGACAGAACCACAGGGTGATTCCCCTGACGATAAACGACACCCCCTGGATGCTGCAGTATTCCCCCTATGTTTACTATAATGAGCACTGCATAGTTTTCAACAGCAAGCATGTTCCCATGTCGATAAACCGTGCGACCTTCCGCAAGCTGCTTGACTTCGTTAAGCTGTTTCCGCATTATTTCGTAGGTTCTAACGCAGATCTGCCGATAGTTGGCGGCTCTATTCTTTCTCACGATCATTTTCAGGGCGGAAATTACGAGTTCCCCATGGCAAAGGCGCCCGTTGAGCGCCGACTTCGCTTTGAGGGCTTCTCGGATGTCGATGCAGGTATCGTCCGCTGGCCCATGTCGGTCATAAGACTGCGCTCGGAGAACGACGGCCGTCTTGTCGAGCTTGCCGACAGGCTTCTTGCGGCATGGCGCGGCTACACCGACGAGGCTGCCTTTATCCTTGCCGAGACCGACGGCGTGCCCCACAGCACTATAACTCCCATAGCGCGCTTCAGGGGCGGCAAATATGAGCTTGACCTTGTCCTGCGCAACAATATAACAACCGATGAGCATCCGCTCGGAGTTTTCCATCCCCATGCGGCGCTTCATCACATAAAAAAGGAAAACATCGGACTTATCGAGGTTATGGGACTTGCGGTTCTGCCTGCAAGACTCAAGACCGAGCTTTCCGAGCTGCAAAGGGCACTTATCGCAGGCGAGGAGCTTTCCCGAAACGAGCTAACCGCCAAGCATGCCGAATGGGCGGAGCGCCGTATTGTGCCTCAGCTTGCCGGCAAGGGTGAGGACGAGCTCGAGAAGCTTATCCGTCAGGAGGTCGGCAATGTGTTTGCCGAGGTACTTGCCGACGCAGGCGTTTACAAGTGCGATGCGGCAGGTCGGGAGGCCTTTATGCGCTTTGTTGCGGCCGCAGGCGGAGTCTCGGCGGATTGATTTCGGGCTTTTCATACAAAATAAACAGCAGCACTCTGTCTTCCGCTTATAGGGAGACAGAGTGCTTTTTCGTATCTTTTTACGCCTCGGCGCATATCATATTTCGAAAGACTGATACCGAAGGGAAGCGAAAAAATGTTTTGCAGAATTGCCGACATGCGCGAAAAGCAGGTGATTTGCATTAAAAGCGGTATATTTCTCGGCTGTGTCGGAGATGTCGAGATAGATACCTGCAACGGCCATCTCGTGAATATTGTCATATTCGGTCGCCCGAAGCTTTTCGGACTGCTCGGCCGCTGCGAGGACACCGTTCTGCCCTGGAGCTGCATAGAGGTCATCGGGCGGGATGTCATGCTTGTGAATTTTGAGCCGCCCTCCTCACGCGGCGGCAAAAGAAGAAGCTTTTTGTCCGGACTTTTTTCCTCGGGCTATTCGGGCTGATTTTTCATTGACTCGCCGAGGCTTTTGTGATATTATCGGTAAAGGATTAATAAGTCGGCGCCTGTATGGCCGAGCCGACGGACAAAGGAAGGATTATAATGTACGGAAAAAAGCTCTGCCTGTCGCTCTCCTCGGAATTCGGCATTTCGGAGGAGGAGCAGATAACGCTCTTTAAAAAGATCGGCTTTGACGGCTTTTTCTGCATGTATGAAAGCGGCAAGGATCTCGTCCGGCTCCGCGAGGCGGCCGACCGCTGCGGAATGTATTTTCAGTCGGTTCACGCCCCCTATGTTTCCATGGCGCATATCTGGAAGCAGAGCGAGCATACCGAGGCAGCCTTAAGGGAGCTGCTCGACTGCATAGACGAGGCTGCAAGAGCAGGCACACCTATAGTCGTGCTTCACCCCTTTATAGGCTTTGAGGACCACGAGCCCACACCGGAGGGACTCGCTCGCCTGAGAACGGTGGTCGACCGTGCCGGCCTGCGCGGCATTCGCCTTGCCTTTGAAAATGTCGAGGGTGAGGAATATCTTGATGCGGTAATGAGTGAGTTCACCGAGCCCTTTGTCGGCTTTTGCATCGATACCGGACACGAAATGTGCTACAACCGCAGCCGTGATATGCTTTCCGTTTACGGCGACAGGCTTTTCTGCACCCATCTGAATGACAATCTCGGAGTTTCCTCCTTTGACGGCAGTATAACCTGGCTTGACGATCTGCATCTTCTTCCCTATGACGGAGCGGCGGATTGGAACGGTATAGCCGACCGACTTCTCCGCTGCGGCTTTGAGGGCGAGCTCACCTTTGAGCTTAATAAATTCAGCAAGCCCGACCGTCATGAGAACGATGCCTATGCCAAGGCAGAGCTGACGGAATATCTTACCGAGGCGTATAAGCGCGCCTGCCGCTTCGCTCTTATGCTGCTCAGAAAAAGCGGCACCGTCGAGGCCTGACAAACCGTTGCCGAAAGTACAACCGCCACCTTTTAAGAAAAGCCAAGCCGAAATCAAGCTTTATATCAGCTGTGTAACGAAAATGTCGGTATACTGTTAAAATCAGGGAGACGAATTATAATGAAACTCGGAGCACAGCTTTACACCGTTAACGAATATACTGAGAATTTGAAGGACTTCGATAAATCACTCGGAAAAATTGCCGAAATAGGCTATGAGTATGTCCAGGTTTCCGGAACCGAGTATGCCATGGTCGAGCAGGACAATTGCTTCGGTGAGGATCCGTTTGCTTGCCTTGAAAGAAGCTTTAAGCATCTTAGAGCCCTGGGGCTTTAATTAAAATTCACATCTCGTTTGTCACCATTTGATAAGGATGTAATTTGAAAGCATTGAAATCACACTGTTTATCGGGTGTGGTAAGAGCAAAAAGCAAAAGATGAAAACCGAGAAGAACCGTAAAAGGCTTTTCTCGGCTTTTCTGTTTGCAGCCGCCTCACCTTTTTGTTGACATCTGCCGACCTGTATGCTATACTGAGCTCACCGAAGGCATGATATTTTAAATTCGAGACATCGTTTCTGTGCGTTTGCTTTTGCTTATGCAAGTGGGCACCTGCAAACACCCGCAAACAAAGAATTGAATTTAATCTATGTTGTCCGACACCTTCTATCCCGCCGCACAGGGGTAGTGTTTTTTGTCGGATATTTTTATGCCTTTCGGGAAATTATTTACCGAAAGGATTTTTTATTATGACAGTAAATGTATTCACTGACGAGCAGCTTGTATTCAATGTGATTCAGGGGCAAATCGGCTACAGATTTAATAACCCCGAGCTTTTGAGGCAGGCTTTGACACGCCGCTCCTATTCCGAGGAGCACGGCGGAGAAAACAACGAGGTTCTCGAATTTATCGGCGACAAGGTGCTGGATTATTTCGCGGTGAAGCTTTTGATCGAAAAAAGCAGCAACTCCAAGGTGCTTTACGAAAGCTTCAGACCGAGACGCTCGGCCGGCTTTTTCAATCCGACCGAGAGCTCCCTCAGCCCCGAGGAGAGTGTTCTCAAATCGGACTGCTCGGAGGCAAGGCTCACCGAGCTGAAAAAGCTTTTGGTACAGAAGAAAACCCTTGCCAAGCGAATTGACGATCTGCAGTTTGCCGACTACCTTATAATGGGAAGCGGCGATGTTAAAAACGGACTCAATCAAGAGGCCTCGGTTAAGGAGGATCTGTTCGAGGCGATCCTCGGCGCGGTTGCCATAGACTGCAATTGGGATGCCGACACGCTCGAGCAGACAGTGGATGTAATGCTTGCTCCCGACCTCTGCCTTGAGGACACTTCACAGATCAATTATGTACAGCTTATTCTTGATTGGCAAAGGAAGGACGGGCTAAATCCTTTTTTCAAGTATTTTGAAAGATCCTATTCCGCCACCATGTATATGAAAGAGGATGGGGTTGTTTATCAGCGCATTTCCAATCTTGCTTTCAACTACTCAAAATTAAAATTCAGCTGCTATCTTAAGATAAGAGACAATCTTCCCATCTTTTGCGGCTTCGGAGCCTCCAAGGGCGAGGCGAGAAGGGCAGTCTGTGAATTGGCCTATAACTACCTGGAGGAGAAAAATATTTCCTTTTCCATTCGGGATGAGCTCGACAATCCGAATCCGAGCGAGGCAATAAGTCAATTGGAGATATTAGCTCGCCGCGGCTATTTTTCGATACCCACCTACGGCTTCAAATTGATGCACGATAATGACGGAAATCCCATTTGGGAAAGCACCTGCCGTATAGCGGAGCTGAGCAGGAGCTTTTCGGCAAAATCGTCCTCGAAAAAGGCCGCCAAGAAGGCCGCGGCTTTCCAAATGCTCGACTATGTCATGAATGAATAAGGAGAAAGCGCTATGTCTAAGCTTTGCTTTAATTATGAATCCGGTCAATATGAGGAAATCGACGAGAACGGCTACAGCCTGACGCAGGGTGCCTATGTGATGCTTTGGGATGACAGTGAATATCGCCAAGAGGAGGAAGAAAGACGGAGGCGTGAGGAAGAGGAAGAAGAGGAGCGCCGCCGGGAGAAAGAGGAGTAACCTTTTAACAACGGCTACGCTTGGTAGACCTGCCCGTGGGAGTGCTGCGCAAGGCAGCGCTCCCGCGTTTTTGTTATCGGTCGTTTTCGAAGTCCGGTGGTTCAACTGAAAAAAGCAGCCCTTAAGGTCGTTTTGACCCGATAAGGACTGCTTTTTAACGAATTTAGAACTGTATAAGGCTCAAAGTGCAAGTAAAACCGTCGAGACAAAGGCAACGGCAACCGCACATATGTTTTTTGCGGTGAGCTTTTCCTTTCGAAGCGCACTGATAATAAGCGAAATGACCATTGTTCCTCCGGTTATTATCGGATGTTGCACCGAGGCCTGAATACGCTTTAAGGAAATCAGCGTAAACAGATTCCCGATACAGCAGAATACGGCAAAGCCAAGGGAATACAGCAGCGCCCTCCGTGAAATTCGGACAGCGCGACCCGATTTTTTGAAGAAAGCGGGCAATAACAATCCGGCAATCACCGTTGCGGCAAGGTTTTTCATCAATGCTTTATTTGTATTCCTGCTAACCGCAAAGCACCAAAGACCAATACGCTTCGGCATCGGTATTGTCCTCGTTTAAAATCTGCTCGTATTTTTAAGATCATCTTCAGTACACGTTTGGGGTAATATATAACCCAAAATACTCCTGTAATATTCTTCAAAAGAAGAATGTAGCAACACCACAGCAGACCTTAAAATATCAGTAAACTTATACTCTTTACCTTCCTTTATTTCATCAGATTTCAATGAGTTATACATCTTACGCAAGCTGCATACACGTTCGATGTTTCTATCAAATAGTAACTTGTATGATTCAAGTTCGGTCATATATCAACACTCACTTCAAAAGTTTTCAATACCGTAAAACACACGGGCGAATAAATGTCGTAAATTATGCGGAAAGACTTTTTGTGGGTTTACTTTTGCCTGTTCGCAAAGATTTTTCATTTCTCGCCAAATGTTTGTGCGGCTGATAGCCTTGCCGGTTCTTGTCACAAAAATCATACCACTTGTAATGTTATGCCTTTTGCATAATTTAATAATTTTTGCCGTAATTCCCGAACGATAAAAACCGTTCGGGTTTTGTTTTTAAGTGATACTACCGCTTCGCCGTTTTGAACTGCTTCAACCGTTATAAACTGCAAC
This sequence comes from uncultured Eubacteriales bacterium, assembly GCA_964504325.1. Classification (GTDB taxonomy): domain Bacteria; phylum Bacillota; class Clostridia; order Oscillospirales; family Acutalibacteraceae; genus RGIG7384. Next base: position 6,376 of record CAZDEI010000037.1, read on the forward strand.
TCGCTGACCCGAATGCCCGTGCAGCAAATGGTTTGCAAAAGCATATTTAAGCGTTCGTTTTTATTGAATTTCGCCGCCTTGCAAAGTCGTTCGTATTCTTTACGGGTTAACTCTTTTTCTTCCGAACAGTAAATCTGCTTTTGCAGTTTAATTGATTTCACCTTCAGCTCATACCGACCGACAAAGCCGAAAAAGGAATTTAAGCTTGCCAATACGGAATTTACCGAACGGACTTTGTACTTTTCCTGCAGCTGCCGTTTGTATTCAATTACAGTTTCTTTTGTTATCTCACCACTACCGATATATTCTGCAAAAGTGCGCACATCACGAATATATTTTTCGACAGTATTCGCGCTTTTCTCCTCACGCTTCAAAAATTGCTCAAATCCACGGATTTTTTCTTCACTCAACTCTCTTTTCCCCATTTTGCACCTCCGAGTATTTTTATTGTTTTACCCGAAAAGAGCAAAAACCGCACAAAACAAGCACAACGCAATAAAGCGCATTTAATTCCCGTTCACGGTGCTGCAATCATTTTCCGCTTTAACGGCTGATCTCGGCGAAGCATTGCCCCGTCGGATGGCGGCAGGGCGGTGCTTCTGTGGGAGTGAAGGGAGGAAAACATTTTTAAAAAATAATCGATTAATCATTAAAACATATTGCAATTCCGTCGGTGGGTGATATAATATAAACAAACGATTGCTTTGCTGTGCCGACCTGCCCGAGCAGCCGCCACGGAGCTCGGTAAGACCCCATCGAAAAGGCGCTTATGGGAGCCCCCTTTTCTCTTTTTCCGTGAGAGGCTTGCCACCTTGGCTGAGCCCCGATACGGGCACCCTTCGCCTCGGCACCGGCTGCTTTAGCCGCCTTACCGAGAGTCTGCTTTTGCTCCGGCTTGCCTCTCTCAACGCGACTTTTTCGGCAGGCGCGGCTGCCCGAGCTTTCCGCACGGGCGAAGGGCTTTTACGGCAACGGCATCGAAATGCAAATTTTGAAAGGGTAGATCAAATGAAAAAACGGCTTGTCGGAATTACCATGGCTCTTGTTATGCTGCTTTCGCTGTTTCCCCTTGCTGCCTTCGCAGGCAGCGGCTTGAGCGGCACGGGAACCGTGAGTGATCCCTATCTGATTTACGATTACGAGGATCTTCTCACCTTCGCAGACCTTGTAAACAACCCCGCAAACCCCATATCCAACACCGGACTTTCGGCAACCGTCAAGGCGGATATATTAAAGCCACCTGCCGAGGGAGATTCTTTTGCCTATATGGACATGACTCCGATAGGCACCGAGGCAAGACCCTAC
>CAZDEI010000038.1:0-7654 GCA_964504325.1 uncultured Eubacteriales bacterium
GGATTCACGGCGGGTCACGAGCGGCTGTGCCTTCGTTTGCATAAGGGGACCCAAGACCGACGGCCACGATTACGCTCTTAAAGCAGTCGAGGCCGGCGCCTCTGTTGTTATAGCCGAAAGAAAAACCGGAGCCGAAAATGAAATTATCGTCGATGACAGCATTGCCGTGTTTGCCGAAATGTGCTCGAATTACTTCGGCGAGCCGCAGAAAAAGCTCAGAATGTTCGGTGTTACGGGAACAAACGGAAAAACCTCCGTCAGCTACATGCTTCGCTCGGTGCTTGAAGGAGCAGGCTTCAAAACGGGAATAATCGGAACCATACAAAATATTATCGGCGATAAAACGGTAGAAGCCGAAAATACCACTCCGGGTATTTACGATATGTATCGACTCTTGTCGGAAATGGTCGAAGCGGGCTGCACTGCCTGCGTTGCGGAGGTGTCCTCGCATGCACTTGATCAGCGAAGAACCGAGGGCATTGAGTTTGAAGTCGGAATGTTTACAAATCTGACCGAGGATCACCTCGATTATCACCGCACTATGGTGGAATACCTTAGCGCAAAGAAAAAGCTGTTTCTTCATTCGAAAAAGGCCGTCATTAATTTTGACGACGCCTCCTATGCCGAGCTGAAAAAGGCTATTCCCTGTGAAACGGTTTCTTATTCGGTGAAAAGCGACGAGGCCTCATACTCTGCCAAGAGCATTTCCTTCGGCGCCGATCATACCGCCTTTGAATTCGTCGGCTACGGTACAATCAAGCATGCCTCGCTTTCAGTCGGCGGAAGCTTTACTGTCTGCAATGCAATGTGTGCTCTGACAGCGGCTGTTGCGGCAGGCATCGATGTCGATACCGCCGTCGAGGGGCTCGGTCGGCTAAAGGCCGTAAAGGGTCGCTGTGAAACGGTGGAGACCGGACTTGATTTCAAAATTATAATCGACTATGCTCATACGCCAGACGGTCTCGAAAATATTTTAAAGACCTTTTCCACCTGTCCGAAAAATCATCTTACCGTCGTATTCGGCTGCGGAGGGGACAGGGATAAGACCAAGCGTCCGATAATGGGAGAAATAGCCGCTCTTTATGCCGATAAAATAATTATAACCGATGACAATCCGCGCTCCGAGCCCTCGGCGGCAATCATCGAGGATATTCTCGTCGGTGTTAAAAAGGGAAAAACACCCTATACCGTCATTCCCGATCGACGCGAGGCGGTAAAATTCGCAGTGGAAAATGCCGAGAAAGATGATATAATAATTTTGGCAGGCAAGGGACATGAAAACTATCAGGTGCTTGCCGAAGGAAAAATACACCTTGATGAGCGCGAGATCATTGAGGAAATACTAAAAGATAAGGAACTTTAGAGCTATGGATTTTTCGCCTGTAACTGCTGCTCTTGCGGCTTTTGTTGTGACATTTCTGCTTGGAAAGCCTTTTATACCCTTCTTAAAACGGCTTCATTGGGGGCAGGAGATACGCGAGGAGGGACCGAAGTGGCATAAGGGCAAGCAGGGAACTCCGACCATGGGCGGAATAATCATGATAGTCGGCTTTTTTGCCGCACTGCTTCTTGCCGTGACCGCTTCACTTCTTTCGGGAGGAGAGGCAGGCAATGAGTTTCGAAATCCCCTCGAGCTGACCATGCTGCTTTCGGGTCTCGTGCTTTCGCTCGGAATGGGTGCCGTCGGCTTTGCGGACGATTATATTAAGGTCGTTAAGAAAAGGAATCTCGGGCTTACGGCTATGCAAAAAACTCTTTTGCAGATGATCGTGGCAGCCGCCTTTTTGGCCTGTCTTGCCCTGGGCGGACTTTCGACAACCTATATTCCGTTTGTCGGCGATATAGATATTACCCACGGCGTAGGTCTTCTCTTTTGGCCGATCGCGCTCTTCTTTGTTTACGGCTTTACAAATGCCGTAAATCTTACCGACGGAATCGACGGACTCGCTTCCTCGGTCACTCTCGTGGCGGCCTGTGCTCTTATGCTGCTTTCGGTCAGGACCTCTCATGCCTTGAATAAAATATCGGCCTGTGCGCTCGCAGGTGCCTGCTTGGGCTTCTTTATGTGGAATGCACATCCCGCAAAGGTATTTATGGGAGATACCGGCTCACTGTTTTTGGGAGGAGCGGTTGTCTCGCTTGCCTTCGGCACGAGCAGACCCGTAATGCTTTTGCTTTTCGGACTTGTTTATCTTTGCGAGGCACTTTCCGTTATGCTTCAGGTTGCCTCCTTTAAGCTTTTCGGCAAGCGTATCTTTAAGATGAGTCCGATCCATCATCACTTCGAAATGTGCGGCTGGAGCGAAAATAAGATAGTGACGGTTTTCGCCCTGGTTACCGCTGCTTCCTCGATTATCGCAATATTTATCGCAACACTTTGATTATTGACTGTCGGAGGTGTCGGCATTGCCGGAAAAAAAGGATAATACACGGAAAAGACGCTCCTGGATCACAACCGTATATCAGTCCGGCAAGGCGGATGCCTTTTTTGTGTCGGTGCTGCTTGTATTGCTCTGTATAGGGCTTATTATGCTCTTTTCGGCAAGCTATTACTACGCAAATAACAAGTTCGGTGACAGCTATAAGTTTATAAAGCAGCAGGCCTTATATGCGGCTGTCGGCCTCGTTTTGATGTATATCGTCTCGCGTATCGACTACCATGTTTATAAAAAATTCGCTTGGGTGCTTTATTTTGGAACGCTTGCAGTTCTTCTTCTTCTGCTGCTTTTGCCTCCGATGATAAGCGGAGTCGATTATAAGCGGTGGATCGCGTTGGGACCTGTCAATTTTCAGCCCTCCGAGATAGCTAAATTTTCAATTGTCCTTTTGTTTGCGTATTTAATGGAAAAATACGAAAAAAGGATGCAAAGCTTTCTCTTCGGCTTTGTTTTTTTTCTCGGACTGCTCGGAGTCACCTGTGTCCTCGTTGTGCTTGAGCCGCATCTGTCGGCCACCGTGCTCATATTCCTGATAGGCGTCGTTATGATGTTTGTCGGCGGAGTTAAAAAGCGGTTTCTGTTTATAAGTGCAGGCGCAGGCGTGGGACTCGGCTCCGTTGCAATACTTTCGGGTATTGTTGATTACGGCTCGAGTCGAATAAAATACTGGCTTGATCCTTGGCTTGATGCACAGGGAAAGGGCTTTCAAACCATCCAGTCACTGCTCGCCATCGGCTCGGGCGGCTTTCTCGGAAAGGGACTCGGCCAATCGCGACAGAAATATCTGTGGGTGCCGGAGCCTCATAATGATTTTATATTTGCAATAGTTTGCGAGGAGCTCGGCTTTGTCGGTGCAATGCTTATAATTCTTCTGTTCTGCCTTTTGGTATGGAGGGGCTTTACAATTGCCGCTCGCGCAAAGGACAGATTCGGAAGTCTTTTGGCTATAGGTCTTACCTTTCAGGTCGGACTGCAGGCGCTGCTCAATGTTCTTGTTGTTACGAATACTATTCCGAACACGGGAATCAGTCTGCCGTTTTTCAGCTACGGCGGCACCTCAATGGTGATACTGCTTTGTGAGATGGGAATAGTGCTTTCGGTTTCGCGCACGGCACGAATGGCAAAGAATTAGGAGGAAGATAATGCATATTTTATTTGCAGGCGGCGGAACTGCCGGTCATATCAATCCCGCTCTTGCTGTTGCGGGATATCTTAAAAAGAATTATCCCGATACAAGGGTGAGCTATATCGGCACGCCGAGAGGTCTCGAAAGCCGACTTGTACCGGCGGCAGGCTATGATTTTTATACGATAGAGGCTTCCGGCTTTCAGCGAAGGCTTACACCGTCGAATATAAAGAAAAACATCTCGGCGGCCGTGAAGGCCGTCAAGGCCTCCGGCAGGGCAAAAAAGCTCCTTTGTGAGCTGAAGCCCGATATAGTTGTGGGAACTGGCGGATATGTCAGCGGCCCCGTTCTGCGTACCGCCGCAAGGCTCGGCATTAAAACCGCAATCCATGAGCAAAACGCATACCCCGGTGTTACTACCAAAATGCTTCTCAAGCATGTTGATAAGGTGCTGCTTGCCATGCCCGAGGCAGAGCAGCGACTTGATTATAAGCGTGAATATATAGTTACGGGCAATCCAGTCAGAGAAAGTCTTTTGACCTCAGACAGAGCCGCCTGCAGACAAAGGCTCGGAATCGAAGAGGGAAAAAGGCTTGTGCTTTCCTTCGGCGGAAGCCTCGGTGCCAGAGCAATAAACGAGGCGGCCTTGACCTTGATGAAGCATGCCTCCGAAACGGGAGAATTTTATTGCTATCATGCCGCGGGCAGAGCAGGCTATCAGTCGGTCAAGACTGCTCTCGAGACAGAGGGTGTATTGGGCGGAAAATATGCAACTCTTGTCGAATACATAGATAATATGGATGAATTGCTTGCCGCCGCCGATCTCGTTATCTGCCGTGCGGGAGCAATTACGCTTGCTGAGCTTCAGGCCTGCGGAAAGCCGTCTGTGCTGATTCCTTCACCCTATGTTGCGGAAAATCATCAGTATTTCAACGCCTTAACGCTTAAGAACAACGGTGCGGCGGAGCTCATAGAGGAAAAGGAGCTTTCGGGAGAAAAACTTCTCGGCGAGGTTCGCAGGCTTCTTTCAAACGGAGCCGAGCTCGAAGGTATGGCAAGAAACGCGGCAGCCTCGGCAATAACCGATTCGGATAAACGGATCGCCGAGGTTATCCTTTCGCTTGTTAACGGCTGACGGCTTTAGCACTGACAAGCTGTTTGGCATAGTATGGACTGAATCGGAGGTTATACTATGTCAAAGCTTGTTATCAGGGGCGGAGCTCCTCTTTGCGGTGAATTGAATATACAGGGCTCGAAGAATGCGGTGCTGCCGCTTCTCGCCGCCTCCTTGCTGACCGACAGTCCGACCGTACTACATAACTGTCCCTTGCTTACGGATGTTTCGGTCTCGGAGAAAATGCTGAGGCTTCTCGGCTGTAAGACCGAATTTAAGGATCACACGCTGACTGTTGATCCGTCGGAGGCCGAATTCGCACCGATACCCGATCGATTGATGCGGGAAATGCGCTCATCGATTATTTTCCTCGGCGCCATGCTTGCACGCTTCGGCAGGGCAGTGCTGACGGCTCCCGGTGGCTGCGAGCTTGGCCCGAGACCGATAGATCTTCACCTTTCGTCACTGCGAAAGCTCGGGGCTCAAATTCATGAGCACAACGGTGTGCTGAGCTGTCGTGCCGAGGCTATGCACGGAGCCGATATCAGCCTGCCGATACCGAGTGTCGGCGCGACCGAGAACATTATGCTTGCCGCCCTTCGCGCGAGCGGTGAAACCCATATTGTAAACGCTGCAAGGGAGCCCGAAATAAGGGAGCTTGGATGCTTTTTAAATAAATGCGGAGCTGCCGTAGAGGGTCACGGCACAAGCGTGATAACCGTAAGAGGCGGTCGAGAGCTTCACGGAGCACGGCATACGGTTATGGCCGACAGAATAGTTGCCGCAACGATAATTTGCGCAGCCGCCGCGGCAGGAGGCCGCGTTCGAATGAACAATGCCTGTGCCGATGATATGAGAGCGGTTGTTTCGGTTATGAGTGAGAGTGGCTGCCGTATTTATGAGGAGCCCTCTGCAGTTACGGTTGAATGCGATTCCAGACCGAAATGCTGTGAAAAGCTGAACACAATGTATTATCCCGGCTTTCCGACCGATGCCGGCTCTCCCTTTGTTGCTGTAATGTCGCTTGCCGACGGTACGAGTGTTTTTGTGGAAAATATATTCGATAATCGCTTCGGCTTTGTCGATGAGCTGAGCCGCATGGGAGCCTCGGTTACCGTCAACGGCCGTGTTGCCGTTATCAAGGGAGCAACGGGGCTTAGCGGTGCACCTGTCAGGGCGTCCGATTTAAGGGCTGGTGCCGCTCTTGTTATAGCGGGGCTTGCGGCCTCTGGTGAAACGGAGGTCACGGGCGTTGAATATATCGACAGGGGCTATGAGACTGTCGAAAATACATTTTCCGCACTCGGTGCGGATATTCGGAGGATCGTCTGAATGGCGGAAAAGAAAAAACGCAGAAAAAAGCGCAGGCTGAAAAAGGGCTTTGTGATCCTTTTAGTGCTGCTTATAGCCGTAGCGGTTGCCGCGGCGGCCGTGCTTGCGGTGATTAAATTCGTGCCCGATATAGGAATTATGCGCGTTACGGAAATTACCGTGGAGGGTGATGTCCCTTATTCGGAGGAGCAGGTTATAAGGGCCTCGGGACTCACGGTGGGCGTAAGTGTGCTGAAGCAGAGCCTTTCGGTCTCCGAAAGGAGCATAGCCTCAAGCCTTCCCTATGTTAAGGAGGCCTCGGTGACATATTCACTCGGCGGAAAGCTCACAGTCATGCTGACGGCGGCAGAGGTCAAATATCAGCTCAAATCGGGCAGCATTTATTATCTTGCGGATGAAAGCATTAAGCTGCTGGATACCTCCTCGAAAAAACTTGACGGTGTTCCGCTGATATACGGTATAAGCCTTTCCGATACCGCGAAAATCGGCTCTGTCGGAATTGAAGGTGATGATCCCTCGCTGATGCTTGCGAGGAAGCTCGAGGATACCGCGGCTCAATACGGCGTGAAGCTCGAGGTGATAGATGTTGAAGACTCGTCGGCGCTGTCGGCCGTTTATGACGGCAGACTTTTTGTGGAAATAGGCACTGAGGAATACCTCGACAGTAAGCTTAAATATTTTGCCACCATGCTCAGAGAGCTTGACGAGGATGAAACGGGCAGGGTTCTTTTGAAGAGCTATACTCCGTCCAACCGTAAGGTTTCTCTTTTGACCGAGAATATTTCGGGCTTTACGGCAAAATATTGAACGATTGTTTGAGATTTTTTATAAAAAGAATATTTTTGTATTGAAATTTGATTATTGATGTGATAAAATTCATTTGTATAATTATGTGAACTACTTTTCCCGAAAAGAAAGGATTGAAAAAATAATGGCATACGAGTTTTCCGAAGAAATGCAGGATGTTGTTAAGATTAAGGTAATAGGTGTCGGCGGCGGCGGCGGAAACGCCGTTAACCGAATGGTTGCCGCAGGCGTGCGCGGAGTTGAGTTTGTCGCGGTTAATACCGATAAGGCTGCTCTCTTCCATTCCAAAGCCAACACCAAGATACAGATCGGCGACCGTGTCACTAAGGGACAGGGCGCAGGTGCAAGCCCCGATAAGGGTCAGTCTGCCGCCGAGGAGTCAAGAGACGAGATCAAGGCTGCTATCGGCGATGCCGATATGGTCTTTATTGCCGCTGGTATGGGCGGCGGCACAGGTACCGGTGCAGGCCCTGTTGTTGCCGAGATCGCCAAGGAGCTCGGAATACTTACCGTTGCCATCGTTACAAAGCCCTTCGGCTTTGAAGGCAAAAAGAGAATGACTCAGGCCGAGGAGGGTATTGCCGCTCTCAGCCAGAATGTCGACAGTATAATCGTTATCCCCAACGACAGACTTAAGTTCGTTTCCGAGCAGAAGATCACTCTTAAGAATGCTTTTGAGATTGCCGACGATGTTCTCCGTCAGGGCGTACAGAGCATTTCCGAGCTTATCAATGTTACCGCTATGGTCAACCTTGACTTCGCCGATGTAACGACCGTTATGTCCGACGGCGGCTATGCTCATATGGGTGTCGGTGTTGCTACCGGCAGAGATAAGGC
>CAZDEI010000039.1:0-7608 GCA_964504325.1 uncultured Eubacteriales bacterium
ATTCCGAGTCGGTCGCACAGCTCGCGGCAAAAGGCCTCGTCCTCATCGGACTCGGCACCTCTCAGGCAGTGATTGAGGTGAGCGGCGCTCAGCCTAAAGCCGAATTTCTCCTTAAGCTCATTAGCGCAAAGAAGCAAAGCCGCCGAATCGGCTCCTCCCGAAAGAGCGACCGTCAGCTCCTTGCAGTCACACATTCCGTATTCCCTTGCGGCTCTTTTGAATTTATCAATCATTTCTGAATACTTCCACCGAGCTGAATCTCGTGAACTCTCCGTCCCAATGCAGAGGAACCTTGTCTATGCTTCCGTGACGGTTCTTTGCGACAACGCAAAGAGCCTTCGATGCCTCCTCCGGATCGGGAGGTGTGGGATCAGAGCCGTCATCCGAGTTCTTATAGTAATTCTTTCTGTACATAAACATAACGATGTCGGCATCCTGCTCGATAGAGCCGGATTCACGGAGATCGGAAAGCTGAGGAATATGAGATTTTTGTGCCTTGGAGTCTATTTCACGGTTAAGCTGTGAGCAGACTATAACGGGAATCTTCATTTCCTTTGCGAGTATCTTGAGGTTTCTTGTTATGTCGGAAATCTCCTGAACACGGTTTTCCTTGCGAACGGCAGAATGCATAAGTCCGAGATAGTCGATCATTACGACATCCGGCTTTGGATCCATTCTTCTGAGCTTTGCCTTTATTTCGGGAACGGTTATACCCGAGCTTTCATCAAAATAAAGCGGCACATCCGCAAACTTTCTCGCCGCGTCCGCAAGTCTGCTCCACTCATCGGGAGAAAGCTCACCCGTTCGAAGCTTACTGCTCTGTATCATTGCCTCCGAGGAAAGAATTCGCTGTGCAAGCTGATCACGCGACATTTCAAGAGAGAAGAAAGCAACGACCTTTCGCTCGTTTACGGCAACATTTCGCGCAAGATTCAAGGCAAAGGCCGTCTTTCCCATACCGGGACGGGCGCCGATTATGATAAGGTCGGATTTATTGAGTCCGGTTATAAGCTTATCAAGCTCCGAGAAGCCTGTGGGAATACCTATGAATTCCTTTCGCGTCTCCTCGTTGGTTATCTTGGTGAGACGGTCAAAGGTCTCGGTAAGTATTACATCCTCGATTTTTTTAAGTCCCGAGGTTTCCCTTCCCTGCCTTATCTCATAAACTCGCTGCTCGGCAAAATCCATGAGCTCGCCGGTATTTCCGCCCTCGGTTGCCCTGTCGATTATATCCCGAGAGGCGGTAATAAGAGAGCGCATATAAAATCTGTCTCTTATTATATCGGCGTAGGTGGTTATATTCGCACTTGTCGGCACGGTGTTTACAACCGCCGAAAGATATGCCTTACCGCCTGCCTCATCGTAAACATTTTCGTTTTTGAGCTGCTCCAAAACCGTAACAAAATCAATGCTGCGGTTAGCCATACTCATTGACACGAGTATTTCGAATATTCGCCTGTTCTGCGGAATGTAGAAATACTCCGCCTTAAGTCTGTCAAGCACAAGATTGATGCTCGGCGGATCTATCAGCACCGAGCCGATGACCGACTGCTCGGCTTCGTTTGAAAAGGGCAAGCTTGTGCCCTCAAAATCAGAAAGGTATCTATCCTTTTCCACCCTGATCCTCCCACTTACGGAAAGCTTTTCTCCGTATTACTCGGTAACCTCAACCGTGAGGCTTGCGGTAATTCCGTTGTAAATCTTGACCTCGGCCGTAACCGTGCCGTAGGACTTGAGATCCTTCATGCCGATTTTGCGCTTGTCTACCTCGGTGCCGAGCTGCCTTTTGAGCTCATCGGCCACCTCCTTGGCGGTAACGGCGCCGAACAGCTTTCCGTTTGCGCCCGCCTTTGCATGCAATGTGACGGTTTTTCCGTCGATAAGGCTCTTGAGCTCGAGAGCGGCCTTTTTTTCCTCATCGAGGCGGTGCTGCTCCGAGGCCTCTCGGTTTTTAAGCTCGTTCATTGCGGTGGCATTTGCCTCTACCGCGAGCTTGTGCGGAAAAAGGTAGTTTCTCGCATATCCGTCGGACACATTTACGAGCTCGCCCTTTTTCCCCTGTCCCTTTACATTCTCAGTAAGTATAACCTTCATTGTATTTTGCCTCCGTTTGGGTTACGATCACGATTATTTCGCCGAAGCGATAAAGACTCTGCGACCGATATATTACGAATTGTTTTCTCTATAGGTATCTATGGCGTTCTTAAGGCGCACCATAGCCTCCTCAAAGCCGACTCCCTTAAGCTGGCAGGCCGCCATATTACGATGGCCTCCTCCTCCGAGAGCCTCCATTATAAGCTGAACATTGACTCCGCCGAGTGAGCGAGCCGATATATTTATCTGATTCTCAGCCGTTCGGCAGAGCACAAAGGATGCGGCAACATTCCTTATGCCGAGCAGCTCATCCGCCGCCTGAGCGGTAGCCACGCGTGTATTGTCGTCGTTGACCGTATTTACGGCAATCGCGATATCTCCGTAAATTTGAGCTGTTGCGGTTATATTTGAGCGCTGACGGTACTCCGAAAGAGAGCCCGAGAAGAGCTTTTTAACCTGAATCGGATCTGCACCTCTGCTTCTTAAAAAGGCTGCCGCCTCAAAGGTTCGGACACCCGAATTCATAACAAAATTTCTCGTATCGAGCATAAGTCCCGAAAGCAGTGCCTCCGCCTCCGACTGACCGACCGCCTTGGGATCAATGTATTCTATCAGCTCGGTAACCATTTCAGACGCCGAGGATGCGGAGGTTTCATTGTAAAAAATAACTGCGCCCTCTATATGGTCGACCGCACGGCGGTGATGGTCAATAATAACGGTTTTTCCGCAGGCAGACAGCAGCTCGGGTGCTTCGAGCATTGCCGCTCTGTGGACATCGGTTATCAAAAGGAGCGTACGCTTTGTTATAAGCGGAGCTATTCCTTCTGCCGAATGAGCCATAAAGTCGGCGTTCATCGAGCGAAGTCTCTCGTAAAGCGAGGTTGCCATGCAGGCTCTGTCGTCCATTATGACAAAGGCCTCTCGGTCAAGCGAGCGTGCAAGCCTGAAAAGGCCGTAGGCCGAGCCGAGACAGTCGAGGTCGGCGTATTTATGTCCCATTATAACGACATTGTCGCTGCCCCTTATAAGGTCACGGAGCGCCGAGGCTATAACTCTTGCCTTTGCCTTGGTACGCTTTTCGGTTGCCGCGGCAAGTCCGCCGTAGAACCTGTATTCGCCGTCTGCATTCTTTACAGCCGCCTGATCTCCGCCGCGACTCTGTGCCATTTCGAGTGCCTGAACGGCAAGCTCCTCACAGCCTGCGAGGCTCTCGGCCTGTCTGCCGACGCCTATGGATACTGTCGGCGAGGTATCACCTATCTTGAATTCCTTAACCGTATTCAAAATGCTGAATTTATCCTCACTGAGCTTTGCGACTCCGCGCTCATCAAGCACCATCATGTACCTGTCGCCGTATATTCTCCTGACAATTCCGCCCGTCTCGCCTGCCCATTTTTCGATTCTGTTATGGATTGCACTCTTCAAGGAGGCGGCATCGGCATCCTTTATTCCGCGGGTTATATCCTCAAAATTATCGATATCCACAATTGCGATAACAGGTCGTGACTGCTGATACTCCTGCTTGAGCTTACGGTAGGAGGTGACATCGAACAGCATGTAAACGGCAGTTCCCTCAAGCTCGCTTGCCGCCATTCTGTATATTCTGTAGATCCTGCTTCCGAGAGTCACCTCGGCTTTTTTTGTTCCGCCGAGACGATCGTATATATCACTGCCCGCTATCTCGTCAAGGGTCTTGGAAAGCATGCTCTCCGCATCCGGATAAGCGGCCTCAAGGGCAAAGTTATACCAAACGATCTCGTTGCCCTCCGAGGTTATGAAAACGGGCACGGCTGAATTAATAAGCGATTTGCTCTGTCCGCTCATGAGCTCCTTAGACGCATTTTCGACATATTTTCCGAGCTTATGCCTTACTCTCAGGCTTTCGACGATTGCAATTGCGGCGCAAATAACAGCGGTGATACAGGCAACGATAAATGCCTTAACATCAAAGAAAAGTATCACTACCGCTCCGAGTGTCATAACCAATATCATCGAGGTGTAAATATTCAGTACTCGCCAAAGCTTTTTCAAAACACCATCTCCAACCGAAAAATCATGCAATCATAATTATGGGGATTATCATAGGCGATCTGCCCGTGGTCTCGCTGAAGTATTTGGAAACTCCGTCACGAAGACGGTTCTTTATATTGTTCCAATCCCTGACATTCTGCAGATAGCACTGCTCCAAAATGTCACAGGCGACCTCATTTGCCCCCGAAATAAGCCTTTCAGCCTCCTTGACATAAACGAAGCCTCTCGTTATGACCTCGGGACCCGAAACAACCTCACGGCTCATCTCATCGAGAGTAAGAGCGATAACCACCACTCCGTCCTCCGAAAGATGCTTACGGTCGCGAAGCACTATACTTCCGACATCTCCGACTCCGAGTCCGTCAACCATAATTCTGCCGGCCTGAACGGTATCGGTCTCCTTCATTCCGTCAGGGCCTATTTCTATAACTCCGCCGTTTTTGGGAATTAAAATCCTGTCGTCGGTTATACCCATGGTGCGGGCGGATTCGGCGTGCTTAAACAGATGCTTTCTCTCGCCGTGGACGGGAATAAAGAATTTCGGCTTAACAAGTCCGAGTATAATTTTCTGCTCCTCGCGGCAGGCGTGTCCCGAAACATGCACATCGTACATTTTTTCGTAAAGCACCTCTGCGCCGAGCTTGAGAAGCTCGTTGATTATCTTATCGACAGGCTTTTCGTTGCCCGGTATTGGATTTGCGGAAATGATTATAAAATCGCCGGGGTGAATCGAAACGAAGCGGTGGTTGTTAAAGGCCATTCTGTGCAGAGCGGACATAGGCTCGCCCTGACTTCCGGTGGTAATGATAACAAGTCTGCCCGGATCGCATTTCTTTATGGCCTCGATATCGATCATCACGCCGTCCGGAACATTGAGGTAGCCGAGCTCGGTAGCAACGCTTACGGCATTGAGCATGCTTCTGCCGCTGATAGCCACCTTCCTGCCGCAGGCGACTGCCTGATCGATGATCTGCTGCATTCTGTTGATATTTGATGAAAAGGTCGCTACTATAATACGCTTACCGTCGGCGTTTTTGAATATATTCGAAAAGGACTCACCGACAATTCTTTCGGACGGTGTGTAGCCCGGACGGTCAGCATTTGTCGAATCGGAAAGAAGTGCAAGCACGCCCTCCTTTCCGAGCTCTCCGAGGCGGGCAAGGTCAATCATCTCACCGTCGGTAGGCGTTGTGTCTATCTTGAAGTCGCCCGTTTGGACAACGGTGCCCGCGGGCGAGGTTATCGCCACGGCGACCGCATCGGGAATGGAATGGTTGACATGAATAAATTCGACCTTGAATACTCCGAGCTGAATAACATCTCCGGGATGTACCCTTTTTAGCTTGGCACTGCTGAGCAGTCTGTGCTCGCGGAGCTTTCCCTCTATAAGACCGAGGGTCAGCGGAGTTCCGTAGATTGGAACATTGATGTTCTTCAAAAGATACGGAATTGCTCCGATATGATCCTCATGGCCGTGTGTCACCACAAGCCCCCTGATCTTATCGGCGTTTTGCTGAAGATAGGTGAAATCCGGAATGACAATATCGATTCCGGGCATGTCCTCATCGGGGAAGGACATACCGCAGTCAACGATCATGATATCGTTTCCGTATTCGTAGGCAGTGATATTCTTGCCTATCTCATCGATACCGCCGAGGGGGATTATCTTAAGGGGCGCAACCCTTTTTCTTTTATCCGTTTTTTCCGAGGAGCGTGACGAGCTGCGCGATTTCGGCGCACTCCTTGCGCCGCTCCTGTTTTCGGTGCCCGCAGCGGGAGCTCCGGTATTCTCTCTCGGGCGGCCGGGTCCGCGCTTTTTCTCGGCAGCGGTCTTCTCGGGCATATCCGCCTTGGCAGCAGCCTCGGGCTTCTTTTTCTTGGGTCTGTAATAGCTCTTTTTCTTCTTTTGTGTATTGGCTTCCTTTTCCGAAAGCATTTGCATTTGCATATTTCTCCTTAACTGTTTTTATAGATAAAAAATTACAGGGACTGTCAGCACCGACACTTCTCCTTTTTATCACATATCAAACCACTATATATTTTAGTGCAAACCGCCTTTCCTGTCAAGCGATAATCGCCATTTATATTGTCGTATAACCGCAAAAGAGGGCATTTCCCCGAGCCTACAATCTGATTATTATCATAAAGAAAAAAATTTAAGCCCCCGACCGGCGGTTTTAAAAGCAAAAGCACACCGATCGGCGGATCGATGTGCCTGTTAAGCTTTATATGAGCCCTTATGAATTATCTGTTATCGGTGATGTAATTTACAACATCGCCGACCGTCTTGATTCCTTCGATATCCTCGTCGGGAACTTCAACATCGAATTCATCCTCAATAGCCATTATCAGGTCGACAACATCGAGGCTGTCCGCACCGAGATCGTCGGCTATTTTGGAATCCATAGTTATATCGTCTTCTTCAATGTCCAGCTGTTCACTGAGAATTGTTCTGATCTTTTCAAAAACCATTGTAAATGATCCTCCTGTAAATGATTTGGTCAAAAGCCCGACAAAGTGATAAAAAACACTTGTCTTTTTCGCGATATTACTCTAAAATAATATGTTGACAGAGGGCTTTTGTCAACACCTTTTTGAAATTTTTTTCGATTTACCGCCACAAAACGCCCTTTTTCGCGGTGTAATACTCGGTCCGCCGCAGAAGCAGCTGTCGGCTCCGAGAAATTTTCCCGAAAGGAAGTCGGTCATGCGTCAGCTTGAAATCAACGGCAAAAGCAGCTACACGGTCACCGTGGGAGCGAATATTCTTTCTGCTGCGGGCGACACCGCACGCGCGCTCACAGATGCGAAAAGAGTCCTGCTCGTAAGCGATTTTGACACCGCCTCTCTTTATGCCGATCAGGCAGAGCTCTCCTTTGCCGAAGCGGGCTTTAGGGTGTTCCGTCATGTGTATTCGAATTCACAGGAAGTTAAAAGCCTCGACACAGTCACCGAAATCCTTTCCACCGCCTGCAGTGTGGGCTTGACAAGAAGAGATTTGTTCGTAGCACTCGGCGGCGGCACCTGTCACGATCTCACGGGGATCGCCGCGGCACTCTACCGTCGCGGTACACGGCTTTTTTCGATACCGACCTCACTTACCGCTCAGGCGGATGCCTGTATAGGCGGAAAGGCAAGCTGCGATATCTTCGGTTTTTCGGATGCGGCAGGCGTTATAAAGACTCCCGTTGCGGTAACCGTGGATGTGTCGCTTCTCAACACACTGCCGCAGAAATGCTTTTCAAACGGAATGGCCGAGGTAATCAAGACGGCCGCGCTCGGCAACACTCCGCTTTTCGAAAGGCTTGCGGACGAGGCCTCCTATCCCGATCTCGAGAGCATCGTTTTCGAATGCTTAAAATATAAAAAAAGTCTTATTGAGGATCCCGAGAGAAGCAGCGGCATGCGCCGGCTTCTTGCCTTCGGCAGTACACTCGGACTCGCTATGGAAAAATATTACGGTGCCTCGGGCATATCTCACGG
>CAZDEI010000040.1:0-7435 GCA_964504325.1 uncultured Eubacteriales bacterium
CAATAAGGCTCTGCCAGACACGAGAGAGCTCCTCCTCCGACATTTTTCCGTGTGCGAAGCTTACGGTATTGTCGGGAAAGCGTTTTTTGATTCTTGAGGCAACGGCCTCGATATCATCCGTTCGGTTGTGTATGTAATAAACCTGACCGCCGCGCCGAAGCTCTCGACCGATTGCCTCGGTGATCACTCCGTCGGACTGCTCGGTGACATATGTCTGTACCGGCATTCTGTCCTGCGGAGCCTGCTCAAGTGAGGACATATCACGCAGTCCCGAAAGTGCCATATTCAAGGTTCTCGGTATCGGAGTTGCCGAAAGGGTCAGCACATCAACTGTCGGAAACCTTTCCTTGAGTCGTTCCTTTTGAGCGACGCCGAAGCGCTGCTCCTCATCGATTATCAGCAGACCGAGCTCCTTAAATTCAACGTCCGAGGAAATAAGTCGGTGGGTACCTATAACGATATCCACATTGCCCTCGGAAAGACGCTTTTTTATCTTTTTCTGCTTTGCCGCCGTAACGAAGCGCGAAAGCATTTCGATATTAACGGGGACTCCCGAAAACCGCTCGCAGGCGGTGGAATAGTGTTGCCATGCGAGAATGGTCGTCGGAACGAATATAGCACACTGCTTACCGTCGGCAACACATTTAAATGCAGCTCGAAGCGCAACCTCCGTTTTACCGAAGCCGACATCGCCGCAAAGCAGACGGTCCATCGGAACGGTCGACTCCATATCCTTTTTGATTTCTCCTACACAGCGAAGCTGATCCTCTGTTTCGTCATACGGAAATCTGCTTTCGAAATCGGTCTGCATATCGCAGTCGGGAGAAAAGGAAAAGCCCTTGAGCTTCATTCGCTTCGAATACAGCTCGGTAAGCTGTGCGGCTATATCCTTCACTGCGCTTTTGACACGGCGCCTTGTTTTCGCCCATTCCGGAGAGCCGAGACGGCTGAGCTTCAGCTGCCCCTCCTCGGGCGCACCGATATAGCGCGAAACCATATCGAGGGAGGTTACAGGCACATACAGCACATCGGTGCCTCTGTAGCGAATTCGAATATAATCCTGCTTGATTCCACCGGTTGAAATTTGACGGATTCCGTCGAAAATTCCGATGCCGTGGACAGAATGAACCACCGCATCTCCCTGATGAAGCTCCTCAAGCGAGCCAATATCATTTCCCTTTTTATATCTTGTCCTGCGAGCCGAGGCAGCTGCCCTTCCGTATGTGAGCAGTGCGAATTTTGCCGAGGGGAGCTCAATACCCTCGTTCAGGCTACCCTCGACAAAAAAAATCCCCTTGCTTCCGACAGGAATATCGGCAACCGTTTGAGCGTGAATACCGTTATCCTCAAGCATAAGGGTAAGTGCCTCGGCTGCCCTTCTTTCTCCTGCCGCTATCGCAACCGTATAATTCCTGCCGAAGGAAGATATATCCTCAGCAAGGCCGCTGAGGGTTCCGACGGGTGAAAGCGAGCGAAGAGAAAAGGAGTAAATACCCTCGGGCGCTACGGGAAATTTTGTGCGCGGCAGGCTTTCGAAATAAGCAAGGCTCCTGCCCTCAAGCCTTTCGGCAAATTCACGCTCGGTAAGTGTAAACAGAGCGGACGAGCTGTCGCAGATGCCCTCAGAGGCAAGCAGCTCGGCATCCTCAAGAGCCAGGGCCTCCGCGCCCGTTACAGCCTCACCGACAGCAGCGGAGTCCGAGATAATCACCGCGGAAAAACGCTTGTCGAGCAGAGCTTCATGAGTCGGGTAAATAATATCGGTATAGCGATCAAGCGGAATCGGAAGTCCGTCCCTGAAATCGCAAATATCCTTTTCAAGAACCTCGCGTCTTTTCGGACTATCGGCGTTTTTTAAGAGTGTATTAAGACGCTTGATAAAATCATCCTTGTCGGAAATAAGCACCTCGGCGGCAGGAAGTATTACGGCCTGCTCGGTAGAATCGGTTCGACGCTGTGACTCGGGGTCGAAATAGCTGATGCTGTCAATGTCATCACCCCAAAGATCGATTCTGTAGGGCAGCTCCGAGGCAGGAGAGAATATATCAAGCACGCTGCCCCTCAGGGCAAACTGACCGCTTCCGTCGGTCTTTTCGCTTCTGGTATAGCCGCATTCGATAAGTCGGCGGCAGATATCCTCCGTGCTTATCTCATCCCCCTGTCTGAGTATGAGTGTGTGCTCGCGGAGAACCGCCTCCGGCATGCTTCTTTGCAGCACTGCGGCGGCAGAGGCAACCAAGACATCAAAAGACCCGTCTGCTACGGCAGACAGGGCGGCAATTCTCGAATGCTCGAATTCAAAGCTTCTCGCAAAGCTCCTCGGTGAATAATCCCTTGCGGGAAACTGTAACGCTCTCATTCCCATTGAGGAAATGTCTCTTACAGCTCTCTCTGCCTCGGCATCCGAGGCGGTAATGTAAAGACAGCCTCCCACACGGTCGGCAAGCGCAGCCGTAAAGGCGGCACGGGCTATATGACCGAGTCCGAAGCAGGCTGCCGTACCGCCCTTCGGGTCGGAAAGCCTGTCACACAGCTCACCGAATTCCGAAAGGGAGGCAACCGTGTCTCGTAATATTCTCATTTTGCTGCCCTTCCGTTGAATTCGGTCATAGCCTTATCTATTCCCTTTTCAATAATTGCCGAGACTGCCTCGGCTGCATTGGAAATTCCGAGCCTGACGGCCTCTCCATCCTCACCTGTATATTTCGAAAGCACCCAAGCGGCAAGATCATATTCGGGATTCGGCTTGCTGCCGGTACCAATCCTGATTCGCGCAAAGCCGTCACCGCAAAGAGAGATTATATTTCTGAGTCCGTTTTGACCGCCGTGACCTCCGCTTTTTCTGATACGGAGTCTGCCGGGTGCGAGCTCGATATCGTCCGAGATAACGATAACCCTGTCAAGGGGAATACCGTAATAATCGGTAAGCTCCTTTACGGCCTCACCAGAAAGATTCATATATGTTGTGGGCTTTGCGAGAAGACAGCGCTCCTCGGCAATTTTGCAATCGGCGACAAGTGACTTTTTCCACGGCTTAAAGGAGGCAAGCTGCTTATCGGCAACTGCATCGACACACGCAAAGCCGACATTGTGACGTGTTCCGTCGTACTTCAAGCCGATATTTCCGAGACCGACAATCAGTCGGTCATATTTACTTTTCTTTGCAAAAATCATTTCTTTACCGCTCCCGAAAGCTGAGTATATTTCATTGCCGATACACCCGAAGCAAAGAGCACGGCAAAGCAGATAAGGTCAAGCGAAGCGTAATACGCTCCTGCCTCCGAAAGAAGGATTCCCTCGGCCGAGGAAAGAACAACGCCGTAAACGGAGACTCCGAGCAGGATTGCCGCCTCAAGGAAGGAAGCAACGGTAAATATCACAGCTGCGACAGTATGTGGACGGTTGTTTTTTACCGAGGAGCGCGCTGCAAGCAAAAACATAAAGGCGGCAAGAGAATACACCGCAACGGCACAGAAAAGAGCGACTGAAGCCCTGCTGCCCGATATAAGCCCGTCGAGCCCGAGAGCAAAAACAGCGGAGTCCAGCTGTGTCAGTCCGAGATTGGAACAAACGCAAAGCCCCGCAGCCGCAAGGGAGCCTGCAAGCACAACAAGGGAGGCGGCAGTTCCGAGGCTGCACGGCAAAGCGGACAGCATTTTTGCTCTGCGATGTGCACCGCAAAATGCGGTGAGCTTTAAGGCAGCGGCAACTGCAAGCAGCACGGCAAAGCAAAGCATTATATACGAGAGCTCTCGCAGCGAATAAATTCCGAAAAGGCAGGCGCCTACAAGGCATAGAATCGACTCAACAAGCACCGAGGGCGCTCCGAGTGCACGACGCAATCTGTTAATAAAGGGAGTTTCAAAGGTGTATTGCATATCCTTCACCCACTTTTGACTTTTTAATTCCTACTCGATTATTATACATAATTTATCGCAATAAATCAAGCGATTCCGAGTACTCACCGCAGTGATTGACACTTGACTTGCGTTGTGTGCAATAATATAATGTAAATATCAATCACGCAGATGCCTAAGTCATCCTGAAAACGGGAGGAATTTGTATATGTCACCAAATGGAAGGGCTGCAAAGGCGACCGCCCGCGCCACGCTTAAGGGAAAGTGGCCGGAGGCAATCGGTGTATGCGCAATCGCCGCTTTACCGCTCATTATATGGCTTATGGCGATTCAGCTTGTATCCTCGGTATTCGTTCTGCACGCTCAGGCAATAAGCTTCTTTACGCTTGCTGTTTCCGCCGCAGATATAATGTGCTTTTCTCCGCTTTATCTCGGACTGCTGCGCTGGTTTTGGCAAATCACCTCCGGTGTCGACGAGCCGGTAACAACTCTGTTTTATTACTACCGCAGCAAATCGGCCATATTCAGATCGGCACTGATAAGACTTTCGATGCTCTGGCGTGTTGTCCTTGCGGCCGTGATATGCCTGACACCCTACGGAATTTTCAAGGCGGCTGTCGGCTCTCTGCCCGACACTCTTGTTCAGGGCTCCGGCAATGCACACGCTCTTTCCCTCGTAACTGCGGTAATAGCCGCGCTCGGCATTTTGGTGCTGCTTTTGTACCTAT
This sequence comes from uncultured Eubacteriales bacterium, assembly GCA_964504325.1. Classification (GTDB taxonomy): domain Bacteria; phylum Bacillota; class Clostridia; order Oscillospirales; family Acutalibacteraceae; genus RGIG7384. Next base: position 4,586 of record CAZDEI010000040.1, read on the forward strand.
CACGCCTTTATCTCGCAATACCCCTTCTGTTCTGTGACGGGGGCCTTTCGATACAAAACGCCTTCAGGCTTTCCTCGACAATATCAAAGGGCTTCAGGCTTTCCTTCTTTGCCATGCTTGTGCCGGGCTTTTTGGGCTGGGCACTGCTTTCGCTTACAGCCGTGCCGCTGATATACACCCTCCCCCTCCTGCTTGCATCAATTATGGCCTTTGCCCGCCATTCCATTACGATTTTTACACTGAAAAACGATAAATAAAATTTTTTTGAATTTTTTAAAAAAACACTTGCATTTTCATTTCGGATGTGATAATATCATATATGCGCTCAGGAATGACGCAAAAAACAGTCGGTGTTGATTACGGTGAGGGTACACCCGTTCCCATCCCGAACACGGAAGTTAAGCTCACAGGTGCCGAAAATACTTGGTCGGAGACGGCCCGGGAAGATAGGTTGATGCCGACACTTGAAGAACCGCTCAGCGAGCGGTTCTTTTCTTTTTCAATACCATCTTGAGAAATGTCTTGCCTTATGTTATAATAATAAAAACCGATTATTTTAATAATGTCGAGGAGTGCATTCGCCTTGAAAAAAATATTCACCTCCCTGCTCACAGTTACAACACTTACCGTCGTGCTTGCAAATATTGTCTTTTTTGTAATTGACAATAATGTTCATGCACTTGATGATCTTCCGGTCGGTGTTCTTGAAAAATCCACTGCTCAGACCGATCTTGATAAGCCCTATGTCGTCTCCTTTTATCGCGTCGAGGCCGGCGGCACTCTCGGAACCGCCTTCAGGGCCGAGGCAACCGACCTTAACACCGGCAGAACCTACAATATTTATTGGGATAAAATGACCGACAACGGCCCGACAGGTGTCGTATACGCTTGGATTTCGGATGATGTAATGCTTATTAACGGCCATTCGGTCGAGCTCAGTGAAAACGGTGCTCATTACGATTACCGCAGCTCCACCGAGCCGGACGGTGTGCTTCCGAACGGTCTCAGAACAACCGACTACAGCTATTAAGCAAATATAAGATCCGCGGACTCATTTATTTGATTCCGCGGTCTTTTCTTTTTTTATAACATTGATTTTACCCGACTGATCCACAGTCATCAGGAAAATATCTCCCGGCCTGAGTCCGCGGCTCGACAGTGCATTCATCAGCCTTTCCCTGCTCATGTGTGTAAAGAGCAGCTCCTCACGCCTGACTGCGCCGTCGGTGATTACGGGTATCGGCATATCGTCGTCGCCAGTTGCAAGACCGAGATCACCTCTTGTCACGCCCTGCTCCTCACGCTTCAGCAGCACGCTCAGGTCACCGTTTGTTTCGAGAATACCATATGCCACCGTTTCAATATCGAAAACATTTTGCCCACGCAGAATTTCCATAAGGTCATCAACCGATATTCTAAGTCGTTTCAGCAGGCGCTGATCAACCCTACCGTCCCTGATTATAACCGCAGAGTGGCCGTTCATCAGTCTGCGAACAAATATTGATCGCAAAACAAGCTTTGAAACCGCATACTCAGAGAGCACAAGCACGGCAACGGGTACAATACATTTATATATGGGCATATCGGTATTTTCAAGCGGTGATGCCGCAAGCTCGGACATCAGCACGGTAACAGCAAGCTCACCCGGCTGCATATCACCGATCTGCCGTTTTCCCATTATTCTTATGGAAATGATAACCGTAAAATAAGCCACGACGGTTCTTATAATAACCGAAAGCATTCTGCCACCCCGTTGCTTATTTTGCCACCGCAGCATCCCTTTTATGCCCGAAAAGCCTTGAAGTCGCAACGCCCGCGGCAAAAAAGAACAGTCCGGCAGCAGCCGAAAGCGGAGTGAAGTCCTTGAGAATTTGCGGCAAAACGCAGTAAATAATCAGCCCTGTCGACGAGCCGAAGGGCAGTCCCGCCTCAGCCGCCGAAAAGCTGTGACCGTGCCTTTTCTTAAACAAAAGTGCCCCTCTCGCAGTGAAAAATATTCCCACAGCTCCGCCGACCGCAAAGGGTATAAGAAGCAGGACAGCACGGATTTCGACAGATAACGGCAAGCCGCCCGAGACAGCGGCAATCAGCCTTACGGGTGCTCCCAGCGCATTATATACGGTTCCGTATTGCCCGAGAAGCAGCAGCATTACACTTCCCGAGGCTCCCGGCACCGTCATAGTGCCACAGGCTATTGCACCCGTAAAAAGCATTACCGCGAAATCGGCAGGACCGTAAAGACCGCTGACTGTTGATACCTGCCCAGCACCGCACAGGTGTGCCGCAAGCGACATCAAAAGCACAGCCGCGGCCGAGCTCAAAAAGGTGAGCACACCCTTTATATCAAGCCTTACACCTCTCTCGAGTGGCCTTGGCGCTCTTATTCCTCCGATAACGGCGCCTGCAAACAGGGCATATGAATACAGAGGATAGCGCTCGGTGAGGAAAGATACAGGCTCGGCCGCAAGCAAAATCCCTATTGCGGCTCCGACAGCGAGCAGACTCAAATAGAGCCTTGAGCTCCTCCTGCCGAATGTGGCAACAGCCGAGAGTATTTCCTCATATATACCGAGCAGCAGAGCAAGCACACTTGCGGAAACACCCGGCAAAACACCCGCAATTCCTATAATTGCTCCCTTAAGCACTAAAGCGGCTCGCTTCATTCACCTCACCTCGGTAAAATATATTTCGATGCCACAAATAATATGTCCGAATTCGAAGCATCAATGAAATCCTCGATTTTTGTCGCTTTTATGAGGATAAACAAGCTTCTTGCTATTGATTTTCGCGTCTCAATATTATACAATAATTAAAATATAACTTTAGGACAGGAATATGATGGAATACAGA
>CAZDEI010000041.1:0-7427 GCA_964504325.1 uncultured Eubacteriales bacterium
CCCACAATAACCTTCTTAAAGGTTATTCTTCCGACCGTCAGCTCGGGAATAATCACCGGCTTCATAATGGCCTTCACCCTTTCGCTTGACGATTTCGTGATAAGCTATTTTACAAGCGGTCATTTTCAGACACTTCCCATATTGATATACGATATGGTTAAAAAGCCCATGAAGCCTACGGTATACGCGCTTTATTCCATAATTCTGCTTGTCGTATTCCTGCTTCTCATAATCTATAATGTAATTCAATCTCGCTCCTCCGAGCGTACGGGAAAGGAGACAAAGTAATGAAAAAGCTTACCGCCTTTATCACTGCTGCGACGATGCTTGCCGCATGCCTCTCGCTTTCGGGCTGCAGCTCGACCTCCAAGCTTGACACCTCTAAGCTCACCGGTAAATACGACCGCAGTCTTGAGGGCACAACCCTTAATGTCTACAATTGGGGTGAATATATTTCCGACGGCGGCGAGGGCTCGATTAATGTCGAACGCGAGTTCGAAAAGCTGACCGGAATTAAGGTTTCATATACCACCTACGACAGCAACGAAAGCATGTATTCCATACTCAAGAGCGGAAGCGTTTCGTATGATATCGTGATTCCCTCCGACTACATGATACAGCGACTCATTTCCGAGAACATGCTTATGAAGCTTGATACCTCAAGGCTTGCGAATTACGGCTATATCGACGGTCGCTACAAGGGCATGTATTACGATGAAAGCGACGAGTATTCCGTACCCTACAATGTCGGAATGGTCGGTCTTATTTACAATTCAAGCATGATAGAGGGAAGCCCCGACAGCTGGTCGCTGCTTTTCGACGAAAGATATTCCGGAAAGCTGCTCACCTTCAACAATCCGAGAGATGCCTTCGGCATTGCACAGATGTATCTCGGTCAGGATGTCAACTCTACCGCAAGGTCCGATTGGGATTCCTCCGCACAGCTTGTTTCCTCACAAAAAAAGCTCTTGAAGAAATTCGTAATGGATGATGTTTTCAGTCTTATGCAGACGGGCGAGGCTGCCGTTGCTCCCTACTATGCCGGCGACTGCGTGACGATGATAGAAAACAATTCCGAGCTCAGGTTCTTCTACCCCAAGGAGGGCACTAATATATTTGTGGATTCGATGTGCATACCCTCAAGCGCACAAAATGTCGAAGCAGCAATGATGTTCATCGACTTTATGCTTGAGCCGCAGATTGCGCTTGCAAACGCTCAGTATATAAACTACGCCTCCCCCAACACCTCGGTTTCCGAGAATCGCGCATATCTCGACAGTCTCACGATAGAGCTTGACGACGGCACCGAGTTCAATTATGCCTCAATGCTTTATCCGAGCGAGACTGAGCTTCCCAAGACTCAGTATTTCCATGATCTTGATATTGAAACAAGAAGCTATTACGAGACCCTTTGGAACCGAATACTTGCCGAATAAGCCCTTAGTGCATTACGCCCCCGAGCAGGTGCTGAACTGCTCGGGGGCGTTTTTTACTTTTATCTGCTTTTTACAATTCCAAGCACCGACAGGGCCACATATGCAAGCAATATCAAAAGCGACAGGCCTGCCGTAATGAGGGCTGTTGCCTTCAAAATATTCAGCATGGAATTAAGGCAGTCGGTTATCAAATAGTAAAGCGCGGTTTTTTCGAAAGGTATACGTTTGATATATCCGTTTTTTTCGACAAGGTAGCAAAGCAGTCCGAAAATAAGTGTGACTGAAAGCGAGGATATTCCGAGATAGTAGAGCGTGTCTTTTCTACGCGACTGAAGGAGGAAGATAAAGACCGCAAGTCCCGCTGTCAGCAGAGACGCCAAGGCAATACCCGCCTTCAAATACGGCAGAGAGTTTCTTACGGCCGATAAAGCTGTCGGTGCGAATTTTACATTTACCGCCGAGCTGTACTCCTCCATGCAGCAGTCGACAAGCTCGTTGATATTTGCTTGCAGCTGCTCCTCCAAAATCAAATGAGCATCGTGCTCGCGTGCATAGCTGTCGATAATACCGTATACACTGTTGCGCAGCTCGGAATATTCGTTGAGCCTTTCACCGCTGTAGGCTGCGTAAAAATAGCTCTTTGAATCATCAAGCACTCTGTCCGGAGTGAGCAGGGCAAGCAGCTCGTCTCTATTCTCAATTCCGCATATTGCGGCAAGATTATCCCATTTGGCGGCTATCTCACCGCAGAGCATTTCGGAATATCCGCTCCTATCGATTGCTCTGTCGATAAGCGAGGTGTCTGACAGAGCGAGCAGAGGAAGACTCGCAAGGCAAATTACGGTGCCCATCGCGGCGATAAAGAGAGAAAGCACAAGTGATATTGCGGCCGAAGCCACCCGTGATCTCATTTTTTCGCCTCCCCGTTTATCAGCATCGGCCCCGAAATATAATCGGCACAGACAAAATATCTCATCTTAACACTGCCAAATTCGGTTTGCTGATAGTAGCAGGTGTAAAGGACAAGATTTTCATCCTCGCGCGAAAGATCATACACCGAATTGTCGTCGGCGGAATTCACACCCGCATAGGTCACCCTGTAAACATAGGCTCCGTACTCGGTTGTGACCTTGATATAATCATCCTTTTTTACATTGTGGAGCTCGGAAAACTGCCTGTTTACATGAGCGCAAACAAGGGTTGTTCCGCCGTAGCCGATAATTCTGCTGCCTATATATTGCCCTGCCCCGCGTGACATTGCCGTTTCGGTATCTCCGTAAACAAGGGGACAGTCAACGGGTCCCGACTCTATCTCAATATGACCGTAAACCCGCTCGTATTTCGGGAACTCTATATCCGCGATATTCACCGTTCCGCTTTCCTTGGAGGAGGGCTCGAAAATGCTTTCCGCCTCAGTATATACCGGTCTTTTCATAAAAAGCAGCTGTCCGTAGCCGACAATATCGCCGAAGGTCTCGTTGAAGGCAAGCACAAAGGTCAAAGCAAGAATAAAAGCAAAGGTCGGCGGAGACAGAGCTATCCCCACCGACCTGAAAATCACAGACAGTATACGGTCTTTTTTGCTTCTGTCCTTTTCCATGTCACCTTACGAGCAGACCCTTTTTCTTTGAAACGGCAAAGAGCAGTGCGGCTCCGCAAATAACAATCACAGCCACGGTTACACCGACAGCAGCGGCAGTCACGGGATGCTCCTGACCGGTGGTTTTGATTACCGGCGCATTTGTAAAGATAACGGTGCCGTCGGTATTTGAAATCACAACCTTACCCTCAGAAGCATCAAAGGTAAGATTTGCATCGACGGCGGCGCAGGCCTCCTGACCGAGAGCCAAAAGCCTTGTCTTAGAGGCGGAATCCATCAGCTTAAGGTCATATGTGGTGCCGCTGAAGCCCTCAGCCTGAGCAACGATGATGTCCATGCCCTCTTCGATATTTGCAACTATAAGATCGCGCTGTGCTTGATCCATATCAATCGTATTGAAAAAGTTTTCGGCGGCATTTATATACTCGTCAGGAAGCGAAAACTGCCGTGAGCTCGTGCCGAGCTGCCGCTTTGTTTTGAGAAGCTCGAGAACAGCCTGCTCGTTACTGTTTATACCGCTCGCGCTTACCGATAAGCAGAGTGAAAGCATAACGGCTGTCGCGATGATTGCAGAAATGATTTTTTTCATATAAACCAAGCCTCCGTTAATATTTTCCTTGGTAAAATTTTAGCATAAAACAAAAACAGTGTCAATATTTACAAAGCTGCTTTATTGCGGTCAAAGCGACAGTATTCGCTGTCTGATTTTGTGAAAAATCAATAAATCAATCCCTTATTTTACGAATCATGCCGTTATTTGTCACAGCTTGTCTTGAGCTTCTTTTCGCATATTTCCTTAAGGCAGCACTCGGAGCAATTTGCCCTGCGTGCCGTACAGACAGCTCTGCCGTGAAGCACCGTGCGATGACAGAAGTCGCTTGAGTCCTCGGGCGGAAGAAGCTCGCGCATTCTCATTTCGGTCTTGAGAGGGTCTCTTGTATCGGTAAAGCCCATTCTCATGCACAGCCTGATAAAATGTGTATCGGCGACAACCGCCGGCTTTCCGTAAATATCTCCGCATATGAGATTTGCGGTTTTTCTGCCGACACCCGGAAGGGTAATCAGCTCCTCAACGGTATCAGGCACCCTGCCGCCGAAGCGCTCGGTTATTCCCTTTCCGATTCCTATCAAATCGGCCGCCTTTGTTCTGTACAGTCCACAGGCTTTGATAAGCTCCTCTACCTCCTCAAGCTGCGCATTTGCCATTGCCCTTGCATCGGGAAAGCGAGCAAAGAGTGCGGGTGTTACCATATTCACTCTGGCATCGGTGCACTGAGCGGAAAGCCTTGTGGCCACCAAAAGCTCAAAGGGATGTGTATAATTAAGAGAGCAAACGGCACCGGGATATTCAGCCTCAAGCAGGCACACCGCCTGCCTTGCACGCTCAAGATCATTTTGCATGACAGCTCTTCCTTCTTCCCTTAAGTATCGGTGAAAGCTTTTTGTAGATCAGTAGGGTTATAAGCGAATCAAGCAAGCCCTTAAAAAGTGTAAAGGGTGCATTGAAGATAAGTATTGCGACCGTCAGCTCCGAAACCGAGGGCAGCACGGTACGGTACATATCCAGGATCAGCTCATTATCAAGTCCGAGCACGGCACCGTACATCGGATAAATCAGCAGTCTGTTTGAGGCTACGCAGAAGAGTGCCATGGTAAGACTGCCGAGTACCGCTGCCATAACCGCTCCCGAGCGTGTCATTTTCGCCCTGTAAAGCATGCCTGCCGGCAAAATAAAGGCACAGCCGAGCAAAAAATTGCTCAGCTCACCGATGCCTGCCGTGGTAGTTACGAAAAGGTGCAAAAGATTTTTAACAAGATTTATAACCACTCCGCAAACAGGACCCATGGCAAAAGCTCCTATAAGCGCAGGCAAATCCGAAAAATCAAGCTTTATGAATTCCGGCATGAGCGGCACGCTGAATTCAAGCAGCATAAGAGTAAAGGAAAGTGCGGAAAGAACCCCCGTTACAGCCGTTTTTCTCGTTAATGAAATTCTGTTATCAGTCATAGGTCACCTCAACAAAAAAATCCCGCACTCCTCACGGAATACGGGGTAACAGTAAAGCCGATTATCAGCCTTCTCTCATCCGGACTGCACAGGCAAGGCCTGATTACCGTCGGCGTCGGATTCTCACCGACTCATGCTGTCGCTCACGGGCTCACCGTTCGAAGCTGTGCGCTTCCCCGTATCACCGTCGGTTAGGATTTTCACCCACCCCGAAGACATGCTCATAATAACAGATGCAGGCCCGCTTGTCAAGAAAAAAGCAGACACTGGTGCTTATGTTCGGCAACAGTCTGCTGTCACCGTACCGTCACAATTGAAGCTTATTATCTGAATATGATAAAGACAAGCAGCACATGAAGAATTATCATAAGAGGCAGTGTCAGCATAAAGCGCTTTTTTCTTGTTTTATGCCTGATTGCCCTCATGGTTATGTACATTGCGGCAGCTCCTCCGAAAAGTGCGATTAGCAGCAGTGTTCTTTCGGGGACGCGCTCGTTTCTTCGCTTTGCCGCACCTTTATCGTAAACGGTGCAGCTGACAGCCAAAAGCGATACGGCAGCCAAGTATATTATCAATATATGAGCAGGCGTCATTATGTCTCCCCCCCTTTTCATGTCAAAAAAACAATTTACCGCGGTTGATTTTGAGGTCGAATAAATATATAATGATTAATTAGAGTATAATTGTTTGTCAGGACTTTTTCAACGGCATGCTGTAAAATTCGGAGGTTCAAATGAAAAAAATCCTTTCCGTTGCGGCTTCTATATTGCTTTCGGTGTCACTGCTACTGAGCGGCTGCGACACGGCAGGTACTCCGAGCACCCTGCCACTGCTCCCCGACGAGGGCAGCTCCTCCTACGAGGTCTCATCCGACACCGGCTCGGTGGGCGGCACCCTGTCCGAGCTGCCGTCAAGCGATATTGCCAATGAAAGCAGCTCCTCCGAGGCCTCGTCGACAGCTTCAAAAAGCGACAGCTCCTCAAAGAACAATTCTCAGTCGTCTGCTACCTCAAGCTCGTCCGAGCTCACACCCGTGGACAAAATCACCATCGACTTTCGCGGAGTGTGGATACAATACACCGATTCGCTTTTCAGCAATACAAATGAGGAGCTTTTCAAGAAAACGGTCACGGAAAAATTTACACTTGCAAAGGAAAGCGGCTTTAATGCCATAATCCTGCATGTCCGCTCCAATGCCGATGCCGCCTATCGCTCCTCATACTTTCCGTTTGCCTCATCGCTTACGGGCACACAGGGTGTCGACCCCGGCTTTGATCCTCTGTCTGTTGCAGTAGCCGTGGCACATTCACTCGGTCTTGAGCTGCATGCATGGATAAATCCCTATCGGGTGTCCGTGACGACCGACGATGTAACAAAGCTCTGTGAGACAAATATTGCGCGCATTTGGCGCACCGACGGAAATCCCGAGACCGACAGCTATGTTATTCCTTGGGGCGGCAAGGTGTATTTCAACCCCGCCTGCGCCGAGGTGCAAAGGCTCGTGCTCGACGGAATACGGGAAATTCTCGACAATTACGATGTTGACGGAATACATTTCGACGATTATTTTTATCCGACGGCAGATGCCGATTTTGATATAGGAAGCTATGCGAAATACTGCCGTGAGTCCGAGTATCCCTTAAGTCAGGGTGACTGGCGCCGAGCCAATGTAGACACCCTTGTTTCGGCAGTCTACAGGCTTGTGAAGAGCTACGGAAAGCGCTTCGGAATCAGTCCCGCCGCGCCAATTTCCTCGAATAATTCGGACAGAAACTACAACGAATACTTCATCAATGTAAAAAAGTGGATGACAACGACGGGGTATATCGATTACATTGCTCCGCAGCTTTATTTCGGCTATGAGCACAAGCTTGAGTCTACGCGCTTCGATGTCCTTATAAAGGGCTGGACAGCTGTAAAACGGCTTCCGACCGTTGAGCTTTACATAGGCCTTGCGGCGTATAAAATCGGTCTTGAAAACAATTCCGATCTGCGCGAATGGATCACCTGCGATAATATTCTCGCAAAGGAATATCTTGATGCAAACCGCTACGGTGCAGAAGGAATAATCATATACAATCATTCGTCCTTTTTCAGCTCGCAGCGGCTGAATACCGCACAGAGAGAAAATCTATTAAAGGTAATGAACGGGGAATAAAAAATGTCACAGTATGTAAAAAGGAAAAGAAGGAAAAGCAGCAGAAGACATGTCAAAAAGGGCTTTATCCTTTTCAGCGTAATCTGCCTCGTGCTTGTTGCGGCGGCGATATTTGTTTCGGTCAAATTCATATTCGGTGACGGCTCGGCGGCCTCCTCGGGCTCACTGCCTGCCGACAGCTCCTCGACCGACAGTCAGGCAAGCTCCTCGGAGGAAACCAGCTCC
>CAZDEI010000042.1:0-7404 GCA_964504325.1 uncultured Eubacteriales bacterium
CCCGCAGAGAGAATGTCGAGAACTACATCAAGCGTCTTGAAAAGCTTGAGGAGATCGCCTGCTCCTTCGACGGTGTCGAGATGTCCTACGCCATTCAGGCAGGCCGCGAGATCCGCGTAATGGTCAAGCCCGACAAAATATCCGACGATCAGATGGTCCTTCTCGCACGCGACATTGCCAAGCAGATTGAGGACGGACTCGATTATCCCGGTCAGATAAAGGTAAATGTCATCAGGGAAAATCGCGTTGTGGATTACGCAAAATAATTTTACCGACTTGCCGATAAGCAGACAAGCGGCTCCCTTCTCGTAAGGGAGCCGCTTTTTGTGTGCAGGCAGAAAGGCCTTTATCAGCAATATTATATTTTGCCTTACGGACGCCGGAAAAACAGCAATGAGCCGCTACAAGGCAGCTATACCTTCACCGCTTGTATTTGATTTTAGGGCTTTGCCGAAGGTGCTTTCGGATATTTCAAATTCAAAGGTATCAAAGCTCTATCAGGCAGACAGTATCCTTTTCCAAAACAAACTCCGAGCTGTCAAGCTCGGTCTCGGCAAGGAAGCTGTCCTTATCTATAAGGCTGACTCTTCCTCCCGAGATTTCGGTTTTGATCAGCACGGTCTCACCGATATTCGAAAGCATAAGAGCCTTTTTCTCACCCCTTTCATCCACGGCGGCGAGTGCATAAACGCCGTCGTCCGTAGCCTCCGAAAAGGCCTCACAGCCGAGCTCACGCAGTTTTCCGAAGGCGAGCATTGCATAATATGTTGAAACGGGCTGTGCGGTAAGGGGATCAAACAGTCCTCCGAACACACCTGCCGCTATTCTCGCATCATAGTAGCACATAACCTCGCATTTTGTTTTGTGCATCGCCAGCAGCATTGCCGCAGTGTTGGCCGAGGCCCTTGAGGTGCCTCTGTCGGTGCGCTCATTATGAGTATTCCACTCATTAATATGGATTTCTACCTCTTTGAGTCCCGCCGCACTGAGCTCTTCCTCGGCAAGGCGCTCCATTCTCACCGTATCCTCCACGCCCGCATAGCTGTGATGTGAAAAAAAATCAAAGGGAAGCCCCTCTGCGCTTACCATTTCGACAAAGCCCTTAAAGAATATATAAAACCAGCGAATTCGCTTGTCCCAATCGCTGAGCTCGCCGCTGCCGCCGAAGGCCTTACTGCCCACCGACTGCGAGCTGTTGGCTATATAAAAGCCGCAGGAGCCGTAGCCGCCGATCTTAATGCTGTCCCCGAAGCAGGCGCGAAGATGCCTTGAGGCTACGCGGTAAAGGTCATAGAATTGCTCGCGCGTGCCCTTCCACATGGCATTTTCATTTATATCCGGCTGCAGCTCATCCTCTCCGTTATTGGGAGCTCCGTCGGGCTCATTCCATATTTCCCAATATTTTATGCCGTAATGAAAGCCGTCTGCCCAGCCCTCATTGTAATGCCTTATTATATGCTCGCAGATTCTTGCCCATTTGCCGTAATCCGCAGGCGGATATATCCTGTATGACCTCAGCTTGTGAAAATTTTCAATCGTAACTCCGAGACGGTAATAGGGCTCACAGCCGCTTTCGACAAGTGCCCTTACAATTATATCGGTAAATGTAAAATCATACGAGTCAGGATCGCTTTCGTCGGCATTAAAATCGCGAAAAATGTTGGGAATATCAACATACATGTTTCCGCCGAACCAGCCTCCGACATCATGAAGCCTCGAATAGGGTATATTTGCCTCGGTCAGATAGTGAAAGGCCGAGGTGTCAAGCGACAGCATGGGCGGCTGTCCGACACCGTTGAGCGGCTTGATTCGGCTGTCACCCTGCCGAAATCGGTTTTTATCACAGTAGCTTTCATATTTTCCTCCGTAATATCAAAAAGCAACCGAAGCGGCTTTATCGGCAGTCCTCGGTTGCTTTTATTAAAGCATAAACGGATTCTGTTTTCAACCGAAAGCAGACCGAAAATATTTCGTCTTGTGCGACGGCTGTACCTCGGGTTGTGTCTTCTTAATTATCACAGCCCTTGAAAAATGCAATTGCAATATAAAATCAGCCCTTGATTTTGTCAATTGCATTCTTTTCAAGGCGTGAGACCTGCGCCTGACTTATTCCGATTTCCCTCGACACCTCCATTTGAGTTCTGCCGTCTATGAAGCGAAGCTGAAGTATCCGCCTTTCTCTTTCGCTCAGCTCACCCACCGCCTGCCTGAAGGAAATTTCCTCAAGCCATGCTCTGTCATCGCTTTTATCCCCTATTTGATCAATCAAAAATATCGTGTCACCGCCGTCGGAATACACGGGCTCCTGAAGAGAAATCGGATCGACTATGCTCTCGAGTGCGGTAACCGTCTCTCCCATCGGCAGGCTCAGCTCCGCGGATATTTCCTCCACACTCGGCTCTCTGCCGAGAGAGGCGGTAAGCGCCTCCTTTGCCTTCATCGCCTTATAGGCCGTGTCCTTTATGGAGCGGCTCACCCGCAGCGGACTGTTATCCCTCAAATACCTTCTTATTTCGCCGATGATCATCGGCACGGCATAGGTTGAAAAGCGTACATTTTGATTGATATCGAAATTGTCTATGGATTTTATAAGCCCGATACAGCCTATTTGAAAAAGATCGTCAAGATTTTCTCCCCGTCCCGTGAACCGCTGAACAACACTCAGCACAAGCCTGAGATTTCCGTTTATAAGGCTCTCTCTGGCGCTTTTGCTGCCTCCTCTGACCTCCCGTAAAAGCCTTTCCTTTTCGGACTCCTTCATCACGGGAAGCCGAGAAGTATCGACACCGCATATTACGACCTTGTTGTACATAAAAAAACCACCCGTCAATAATCTTTTAACAAGAGTATTGACGGGTGGTCCCGACTGTAAACATGGCTATCGTGGAGTGTCTGCTAATGCTCCTCCTCGACCGTTGCTCTCGGGAAGCGAATGCTTCCCCAGCGTGAGGGATTTGCCAAAAGCCCGGAGCTGTCGGAAGAAGCAAGCTTGAACATAAAGGCCTCGCGCACCGCATCGAGACGGGTCAGCGAGCCGTCTCTGTCGGCGCGGTACAGCTCAAGATCGGCGGAATAAATTCCCTCGGTCAGTCCCGTAAGCCTTGATGAAACCGTAAATTTCACGACGCCGCTGCCGCCCGTGTCGAAGGGCGTCGAATCAAAGCTGCCGACGGGCGTGCGTATACGGTCGAATATTATCGTCCTGATGACAAGCTTCTCGTGGGGCTCTACCCCCTCGACGGTTATCGAAAGTTTCAGCGCCTCACCGCTTGAGACAAGCACCTCTGCGGCGGTCATACGCACCCCCGAAAGCGGATCCGAATATCTTCGCCTTTCGGTAAGATCGTTAACTCCCCTCAGCTCGCTTTCAACCGAGCCGGTGTAAAGGCTTATTCCCTCCTCAACCCCTCCGTCAAAGGCAACCCTTCCGCCCTCAAGCAGAATACAGCGGCTGCAAAGGCTGCGCACCGTGTCCATGCTGTGGCTGACATAGAGCACCGTTTTGCCCTGCCGTGCGGCTGCCGAACGCATTTTTGAAATGCACTTTTTTCTGAATTCGATATCTCCGACGGCAAGCACCTCATCCATTATCATTATGTCGCTGTTGAGGTGGGACGCCACCGAAAAGGCAAGCTTAACATACATTCCGCTTGAATATCTTTTCACGGGAGTATCTATGAATCTTTCGCATTCGGAGAATTCAATTATTTCATCGAGCTTTGAGGCTGTCTCCGCTCTGCTCATTCCGAGTATGGCACCGTTGAGAAAAATGTTTTCTCTGCCGGTAAGCTCGGCATTAAAGCCGGTTCCGACCTCAAGCATGCTCGAAGCTCTGCCGTTAAGATATATTCTTCCCGCAGAGGGTGCCGTAACTCGGGAAAGAAGCTTCAAAAGGGTGGATTTGCCCGCTCCGTTTTTGCCTATCAGGCCAACGGCCTCTCCCTTTTTTATCTCTATGCTTATACCGTCAAGTGCGGCGAATTCATCCCTTGCAAGCTGTCTGCCCGAGGAGGTGACCGTTCCGCAGTGCTTTCCCGCATAGCGGCCGTCATCATTCACCCTGCTGTTGGGATCCTCTCTGCCGAGCAGACGCGCCATGCGGCTTTGTATATCACGCTGCAGTGTTCCCCTGCCGATTGCTCCGAGCCTGTATACCTTCTCGAGGCCCTCTGTTTTTATTGCAATGCCGCTGTCCATAGGTACCTCCTCAAACGGTATCGGTGAAGGTTTTTTCCACCCTGCCGAAGACTATAACTCCGACAGCGAGCACCGCTGCCGTTACCCCCATGCTTATAAGCCAAAAGCCGACGGGAAAGCCTCCCGTTCCGAAGAAGCCGTTTTTCACAGCTTCGATTACGGGTGACATCGGATTAAGCATGCAGACCGTTTTCAGCTTGCTCGGCAATGCCTCGGCGGAATAAATGATCGGCGTAGCATACATCCAAAGCGAGATCAGAAGATTTACGGCGACCGAAAGATCGCGGTATTTTGCGGTCAGAGCCGATATAAGCATGCCGAAGCCCATGGCAAGAGCGGCCGTCTGAAGCAAAAGCAGCGGCAGCAGGGCAAGCGTCGGTCTCACCGATATATCCGCTCCCGAGAAAAAGAAATAAATATAAAAGCACAAAAACATCACGAGCTGAACGGCAAAATCTATCATACCCGTGATAACCGCCGAAACGGGAACCGTAAGACGCGGAAACCACACCTTCCCGAAAAGTCGGGCATTTGCGACAAAGGTCGACGAAACCGAAAACAGACACGCCGAAAAAAAGCTCCACACGGTATTTCCGCACATGTAAAAGAGAAAATACGGAACACCCTCGCTCGGTATCTCGGCGATCTCACCGAAGACGACCGTTGAAACAACGGCTGTCAGCAGAGGTGAAAGTACTATCCAAAGCGGTCCCAAAACCGTCTGCTTGTATCTTGTGGCAAAATTCTTTTTGACAAAAAGAATTATAAGGTCACGGTAGCCGAAAAGCTCACCGAGTCCCATATCAAGCAAGGAGGACTCGGCCTCTATGACCGTTGTTTCTTCGCCTGCCTTTTTCAATTTCACTTTACCTCCCTCTTGCCTTGGGCGTCAAATGTCGCCCTTGGATTATTTTTTAGTCCATGTGGACGGTGCAAGCCATATCAGCAGCGGAAATATTTCAAGCCTTCCGAGCAGCATCGCAAAGCTGAGTGCGAGCTTGGAAAGCACCGAAAAGCCGGCAAAGGAGCCTGCCGGTGCCGCGTTTCCGTAAACAGGTCCGATATTGTTAAAGCAGGATATTGCCGCTGTAACCTGTGTCTCGAAATCGAATTTATCAAACGAAAGTATCAAAATGATTGCCAGAATGCACATAACATAAACCGTGAAATAGGCGCTGACGCTTGACAGGGTTTGCTCGTCGACCTGCTTACCCTCGGCCTTAACCGTCTTGACCGAGCGCGGATGCAGAAGCCGTTTGACCTCTCTGCCGGCAAGCTTGACAAGCATCATGGCGCGGGAAACCTTAAGTCCTCCTGCCGTGGAGCCGGCGCAGCCGCCCATCAGCATAAGCAGCATTACTATTGCCTTTGAAAAGCTCGGCCACGCATTCACATCCGCCGAGGAAAAGCCCGTGGTCGTAATTATCGAGGAAACCTGAAGTGCCGCCACTCTCGCTGCCTCCGAGCCTGCGTTATACATGCTTCTTATATTGAAGAATATAAGAAGGGTGCTTACAAGTATCACGGAAACATAGCACCACAGCTCACCGCTATTCAAGGCGGCCCTCACCTTTCCTATCAGCATTAAATAGTAAAGATTGAAGTTTATTCCGAACAGAGCCATAAACACCGTTATTACCCACTGTATATAGCTGCTGTAGCCCGCAAGGCTGTCGGCATGATTGTTAAAGCCGCCGGTGCCCGCCGTGCTGAGAGCATGTATAACGCTCTCATAAAGGCTCATTCCGCCGCAAAGCAGCAGTATAACCTCGGCAGCGGTGAGTCCCACATATATTATATAAAGGATCTTCGCCGTATCCCCCGCCTTGGGCATGAGCTTACCGACAACGGGTCCCGGCATTTCGGCACGCATGATATGTATCGAACGGTCGGTGGTATTTTTCATGACCGCCATAACGAATACCAAAACGCCCATTCCGCCTATCCAATGGGTAAAGCAGCGCCAAAACTGCAAGCCGTGGCTAAGCACCTCAACATCGGTCAGCGCGGTGGCTCCGGTCGTGGTAAAGCCGCTGACCGTTTCAAAAAGCGCATCGACATAGGAGGGTATCTCGCCGCTCAGCACAAAGGGCACCGCTCCGACAGCAGACATAAGCACCCAAACGAGTGCAACCGCCGCGAAGCCCTCCTTTGCGTATATCACGGTATTTCCCGTGCGCGTTAAAAGCCTGATAAGAATGCCTGCGGCAAAGGAGACCGCCGCCACCGCCAATATTGCGAAAACGCTTTTTTCGCCGTAGACGGCCGAAACCGCCGCCGACGGCAGCAGCAGAACCGCGAGCGCCTGCAGTGCCTTGCCGAGTATTCCGAATACTATATTAAGATTCATTGCTGCCTCCGCTGACCCGTGACGATCTCGGTCAGGTCTCCGACCCTCAGCCCCGCGGTTATAATAACGACCTTATCGCCGGGAAGTATCACATCGTCGCCTCCCGGAATAACGGTTTTTCTGCCGCGAATTATTCCCGCTATCAGGGAATTCTCGGCCGTTATCAGAGACTTAAGAGGAATGCTCTGATATTTAAATTCCTCCTTGACCGTAAATTCTATTGCCTCGGCCCTTCCGTCCATAAGGCGGTAAAGCGTCTCCATGTTGCTGCCAACCGAGTTTTCAAGGGCTCTGGCATATCTCGAAACAACATTTGCCATGGTGTTTTTCGGCGAAACTATGCTCTCGAGGCCGAGCCTTTCCGCCATTGCGGCAAGCTCCTCACGGTTTACCTTTGCTATTACCTTGGGCACCTTCTGTGACGAAGCGAAAATGGATATCAGAATGTTTTCCTCGTCCATGCCGGTCAGGGAGACAAAGGCATCCATCGAGCGAAGTCCCTCCTCAAGCAGCAGCTCCTGAGAGGCTCCGTCTCCGTTTATCACGGTCGCTCCGGGGAGTGCGCTGCTGAGCTCCTGACAGCGTTTTCTGTCAAGCTCGATTATCTTTACGTCATTTCCGCCCGCAAGCAGCAGCCTTGCCAGGTAAAAGGCGGTGGTGCTGCCGCCGAGTATCATAACGCTGCGCGCCTGCTTTTTCAGTATTCCGAGGCGTTTTAAAAGCTTCTGTGCCTCATTCGGAGCGGCGGTAATGCCTATTCTGTCACCGCTTTTTAGCTCAAAGCTTCCGTCGGGGATATAGGCCTCGTCTCCCCTTCTGACCGCGCAGACAAGGAAATTGCCGGGATAGCGCTTTCT
>CAZDEI010000043.1:0-1912 GCA_964504325.1 uncultured Eubacteriales bacterium
CCGTAATGGTAAGAGGAGATGTAGGTGCGGTTAAGGCAGCTACCGAGGCAGGCGCTACTGCAGCCTCGACTCTCGGCGAGCTTGTCGCCGTGCATGTAATCCCCAGACCCCATGCGGATGTAGAGAAAATTCTCCCCGTTCTTAAATAAAAGTTTATCCACCGCAAAAGCGGATAAAAAATACTTACAGGAGGAAACCAAAATGGCACTCGAAGCACTCGGAATGGTAGAGACCAGAGGACTTGTAGCTTCAATCGAGGCAGCTGATGCAATGTGCAAGGCAGCCAATGTTGAGCTTGTCGGAACCGAGAAGATCGGCTCCGGACTCGTATCGGTCATGGTGCGCGGAGATGTCGGCGCCGTTAAGGCGGCTACCGAGGCAGGAGCCTCTGCAGCCTCCAAGCTCGGCGAGCTGGTCGCAGTTCATGTGATCCCCAGACCTCACGCAGATGTCGAGAAGATTTTGCCTACTCTTAAATAAGAGCTCAAAACTTCGCGAGTAATTGATCAGTTACATGTCGGAATGTGAACGGCTCCCGCGGCCGCGGGAGCCGAAGTCACATCACTAACGAGATATCGAAAGGAACGCGACAGATGATAGCCGGAAAAGTCGTAGGAAGCGTGGTCGCCACGCGCAAGAACGAGCGCCTTTTGGGCAGCAAGTTCATGATTGTTGAACCGATATGCAGGATGGGACAGGGCAATATAATCGCCGTTGACAATGTCGGAGCCGGAATAGGCGAGACCGTTTTGGTCGCCACCGGAAGTGCAGCACGAGTAGGCTGCGGCATGAGTGAAGCCCCCGTCGATGCGGCTATAGTCGGAATAATAGATAATTCAATCGGTTTGGATGATTAACAATGAATATAACGGAACTTTCTGAAAAGCTTAGAAACGGAGGAGTTGTCGGCGCAGGCGGTGCCGGCTTTCCTTCCTATGCGAAATTAAATGAAAATGCCGATACAATAATACTTAACTGTGCGGAATGTGAGCCTCTGCTCAGGCTGCACAGGCAGCTTTTGGCATCGCATCCCGAGGAGATTCTCTCTGCCCTGGATGCAGTGGCTGAGGCGGTTGGTGCCACAAGCACGGTTATTGCGGTAAAGCCCTCCTACAAGCAGGCGGTAGCCGCAGTTGAGGCTGTGCTCCCGGCACATCCCAGGGCGAGAATAGGTCTTCTTCCCGAGGCGTATCCCTCGGGTGATGAGGTTGTCACTATATATGAAACTACCGGCCGTGTTGTCGGTGCCGGCAAGCTTCCGATAAGCGTCGGCGTAATAGTTTACAATGTCGAGACGATGTTCAATGCCTATAATGCAATTACGGGCGGAGCGGGAGTCTTTGAAAAATACATAACCGTCACCGGCGAGGTAAAAAGACCCGTCACCCTGAAGGTTCCGCTTGGAATCACATACGCGGAGGTTATAAGGGCGGCAGGCGGAGCAACCGTTAAGGATTATGCCCTTGTAGGAGGCGGCCCCATGACAGGCCCCGTCGTCAGCGAGAGCGATGTCGTTACAAAGACCTCCAATGCCATAATCGTGCTTCCCGCAAGCCATACCGTAATACGCAAGAAAACCGAGAATCCCTCGGTTTCGGTCAACAGAGCACGCGCGGCCTGCTGTCAGTGTCATTATTGCACGGATCTTTGTCCGCGTCATCTGCTCGGCAGTCCCATTGATCCCGCAAGGCTTATGAGAGCCTTTGCATCGGGCAATACAAGCGATGCAGAGCCCTTTATGAACGCAAGCTTCTGCTGCGGCTGTAATCTTTGCACAATGTTCTCCTGCTTCCAGGGTCTCAGTCCCTCCCTCCTGATCGGCAAGGTCAGGGGTGAGCTCCGCAAAAACGGTGTGCAGGCGCCTCAGGCGGTAATGTCCGAGGTGAGCGAGCAGCGAGGCGGCAGGCTGATA
>CAZDEI010000043.1:1922-7335 GCA_964504325.1 uncultured Eubacteriales bacterium
TTGAGCGTCTCGGTCTTTCAAAATATAACATTGATGCTCCCTATGAGGAAAGCTCACTCGAGGTCAATAAGGTGCGCATTATGCTTTCTCAGCACATAGGTGCTCCAGCAGTCCCCACGGTTAAGGTCGGAGACACGGTAAGCAGAGGCGACACGGTAGCTCAGCCCGCCGAGGGTAAGCTTTCGGTTGCTCTGCATGCATCCATTGACGGAAGAGTAACCGAGGTAACAGACAGATATATTACTGTCTGCGGCAGAAAGGAGACCGACTGATGAAGAAGGCTATCGGAATGGTAGAGCTTATGACCGTTTCATCGGGAATAGCCGCTGCCGATACAATGATTAAAACCGCAGAGGTAGAGGTAATACAAAGCACGACCGTCTGCCCCGGTAAGTATATAGTGATTATAGCAGGTGAGCTCAGCGCCGTTAAGGCATCTGTTGAGGCTGCGGTTGCGCTTAAGAGTGATAAGGTGATAGATACCTTTGTGCTCGGAAATCCGCACGATGCGATTTTCCCCGCAATATACGGTGCGGTTGCTCCCGAAAACCCCGAGGCTCTCGGAGTTATAGAAACATATTCCGCGGCAAGCGCCGTGGTTGCCGCCGATACAGCTGCCAAGACGAGCCTTGTCGACCTGCTTGAGCTGAGGCTCGCAAGGGGAATGTGCGGAAAGTCGTATCTGCTTATTACCGGCTCTGTTTCGGCAGTCAAGGCTGCCGTCGAAAAGGCAGAGATGACAGCCGCCGACAAGGGACTTCTGCTTGACTCCTCTGTTATACCCAATCCCGATGTTAAGCTTTGGCAGAGCATATTATAATTTTGCAGGAGAGCTGAAATGTTAGCTATCGAACGCAGAAACGCCATTCTTTCCAAGCTTGTGCTTGAGGGCAAGGTGCTCGTGAGCGATTTAAGCAGGGAATTCGGTGTTACCGAGGAAACGATTCGCCGTGACCTTGAAAAGCTCGATAATGACGGTCTTGCTCACAAGACCTACGGCGGTGCCGTTAAGGCCGACAACATCAATCTCGATCTTCCGTTTCAGGTAAGAAAGCAGAAAAATGTCGAGGGCAAGCAGCATATTGCCGCTCTTATTTCGGAAATGATTTCCGACGGCTCTTATCTTATGCTTGATTCAAGCACAACAGCACTCTGTGTCATAAAGCACATTATGAGCCGAAAGAATATCACCATAATAACAAATTCGATTGAAATACTCATCGAGCTTTGCAATAAATCCGATTGGAATATCATTTCAACCGGAGGAACTCTTAAGGACGGTGCGCTTTCTCTCGTCGGATATCAGGCGGAAAAAATGGTGTCCGGCTTTCATGTCGATATGGCGATATGCTCCTGCAAGGGCTTAGACCATACTGTAGGCGTAACCGACTCGAACGAGCGCGATTCCGCAATGAAAAATGCGATGTTCAGCTCGGCTAAAAAGAGGATACTTGCCGTCGACTCGACCAAATTCGACAAAGCGTCGTTCGTTAAGGTTTGCAATCTTTCGGATATTGATACGGTTGTTACCGACTGTGAGCCCGATTCCTCGTGGCTCAGCAGCTTCTCCGAAAGCGGCGTGAATATAGTATACTGAAAAGCAGCCGCTTTTCCCTTTAATTACAATTACTGCATATAAGCCTCCTCGTAGCCTATGGGGAGGCTGTTCGATATCAAGGACTGAGCCTTGAGGCCTTTGAAAAAAATGAATTTAGATGACTGCTCACTGCGGCAGCGCTTTTATAAGATCTATTACCGAGGTGAATTATGGCACACTTGGATTCTCAGCAGATTGAATTTATCGTTAAGCAGGTCGTCGACAGTCTTTCAAGCGGACGGCAGGAAGCTGCCACCGAGTTGAAGACCTACAGCGGAGCCGGAATTGACGGCAGAGGCTACATCGGTGTTTATGATGATATGAACGCGGCTGTTGCGGCCGCCGAAAGGGCATATCATGCCGTTCGGGCAATGACTGCCGTCGAAAGAGAAAGAATAATCTCCGCAATTCGTGAGCTTACTCGAGCTGAGGCTGCCGTAATGGCCGAGCTCGGTGTTTCCGAGACGGGCATGGGTAACCCCGAGCACAAGAGGCTTAAGCATATCCTCGTCGCAGACAAGACACCCGGCACCGAGGATTTGGTTACAGAGGCGAAAACGGGTGACCGCGGACTTACGCTTGTTGAGATGGCGCCCTACGGCGTAATCGGTGCAATATCTCCGAGCACCAATCCGAGTGAAACCGTAATCTGTAACAGCATCGGAATGATAGCTGCGGGAAACGGCGTTGTATTCAATCCCCATCCCAGTGCAATCGCAACCTCGAACTATGCGGTTGATCTTGTCAACAGGGCGAGTGCCTCGGTGGGAGACCGGAGGTCCTGGTAACATCTACCGTTAAGCCGACGATGGAGTCGGCAAGCATAATGTATGCTCACCCTTCGGTTAAGCTGCTTGTGTGCACCGGAGGACCCGGTGTCGTGCACTCGGTTCTCTCGTCGGGAAAAAAGGCGATAGGTGCCGGCGCAGGCAATCCTCCCGTAATTGTCGACGATACCGCGGATATACCAAAGGCCGCAAGAGATATAATTGACGGCTGCACTTTCGACAACAATTTGCCCTGCATCGCCGAAAAGGAGGTATTTGCCTTTGCAAATATCAAGGACAGGCTGATCGACGAAATGCAGAAAAGCGGTGCCTATTTGCTTTCACGCGAGGAGGCTGATTCGCTCGTCGGCATTGTTTTGAACGAGGTGACAGATAAGAAAACGGGCAAGACCAAAAAGCAGGTCAACAGAAAATGCGTCGGCAGAGACGCTTCCGTTATATACGCAATGCTCGGCAAGAGCCTTCCCGAGGGTAAGCGCTGCCTTATTTGCGAAACCGATTTTTCGCACCCCTTCGTTCAGGAGGAGCTTATGATGCCTATATTGCCGATTGTGGCGGTGCCCGATATCGACAGAGCCGTTGAGCTCGCCGTCAAGGCCGAGCACGGAAACAGGCATACCGCGCATATGCACTCTAAAAATATCGATAATCTCACGCGCTTTGCACGAGAGGTTGAAACGACAATATTCGTCAAAAACGCACCCTCCTACGCAGGTATCGGCTTCGGCGGAGAGGGACATACGACCTTTACCATAGCGGGACCAACGGGTGAGGGCTTGACCTCGGCACGAAGCTTTACAAGAAAACGCCGCTGTGTGGCTGCGGACAGCTTCAGGATAATATAGATTTTTGCAAATGAGGTGAATTCAAATGGATATAGCCGCGATAACCGAGGCTGTGATACGGGCGCTTGCCTCGGCCGAGCCGGAGGATTCGAGCACCGTCACCGTCGGAGTCTCAAACCGACATGTTCATTTGAATCGTGAGGCTCTCGATGCGCTTTTCGGCGAGGGCTATGAGCTCACACCCTTAAAGGAGCTTTCACAGCCGGGGCAGTATGCCTGCAAGGAAACCCTTACCGTGGTGGGAACGTCACTCAAGCCTATTGAAAATGTACGGGTGCTCGGCCCTCTGAGAGGTCGCTCTCAGGTTGAGATCAGCCGCACCGATTCCTATACACTTAAGCTGACACCTCCCGTGAGAGAGTCGGGAAGCATAGACGGCACGGCACCCATCACCCTGATAGGC
Source organism: uncultured Eubacteriales bacterium (assembly GCA_964504325.1). Classification (GTDB taxonomy): domain Bacteria; phylum Bacillota; class Clostridia; order Oscillospirales; family Acutalibacteraceae; genus RGIG7384. The sequence goes on from CAZDEI010000043.1 coordinate 5,556, forward strand.
CCGAGGGGCGCCGTGTCTCTTACCGAGGGCTGTATAATTGCCAACCGACATATTCACATGTCACCTGCCGATGCCGAGCGCTTCGGAGTTAAGGACGGTGAATGTGTTACCGTAGATGCCGACGGTGAGCGCCGAACACGGTTTTTCGATGTTCAGGTGCGTGTGAGCGACAAATTTCGACTTGAAATGCATCTTGATACCGATGATGCAAATGCCGCAGCACTGAAAAACGGCTCAAGAGTCAGAATTGTCAAATAGTGTCAATATATTGAACTTAAGCGCAGAGGAAGTCAAAGCGACCGCCCCCTGCGCTTTTTTTCGTTAAATAATTTGTGCCCGATAGCAAAAGGGAGGGAAAGCTCATACGCCTTCTCTCCCTTTGATCAAAAGGTTTTCTATAACAAATGCTTTCAGTGCTAAAAGAGCACTGCCTTGGATTAAGGAGCTTAAAGAGAATCGCAGTAATCGCAGGCAGCGAGAGCAGCTACAGCACCGTCTGCCGCCGCGGTGGCAACCTGTCTTATTGCCTTGGTGCGGCAATCACCTGCGACAAAGATTCCGCGTGCCTCGGTTAAGCAGTCCTCATTTGCGAGAGCGTAGCCGCGTGCGTCAAGCCGTACGGTGTCGGCAAAGGGCTCGTTCTGCGGGATAAGACCGATTGCAACAAACAGTCCGTCAACCTTCAGCTCACGCTCCTCGCCGCTTTCGGTGTTTTTCACCTTGACCGCGGTCAAAAGGCTGTCTCCGACAAGCTCGGTTATTACCGTGCTCAGAAGAAGCTCGGTGTTTTCCTTGGCTGCGAGCTGCTCGGCAAGCTTTTTTTCGCCTGTGAAGTCAGAAAGATTCTGGATGACAAATACCTTATCCGCAAGCTCGGAAAGCATCAGAGCCTCCTGCAGGGCTGAATTTCCGCCTCCGAGAACGCAAACCGTTCTGTTCCTGTAAAAGGCTCCGTCACAAACGGCACAGAAGGATATGCCGTTTCCGATAAGCGCCTGCTCACCCGAAAGTCCCGGCAGGCGGTGGCGTGCACCCGTGGCGATTATCACGGCCCTTGAGGTGTATTCGCCCGAGTCGGTTATAACGGTTTTGACATCACCGTCGGTTATTCCGGTGACCTCGGCCATTTCGACATCGGCACCCTGCTCAAGCACCTGCTCGACGAGTCGCTCCGCAAAGGCGTTTCCCGTTATCTCGGTAAAGCCCGGAATGTTTTCCACCTTCGGAGAAAAGGTTATCTGCCCACCGAAGGTTGCCTTTTCGATCACAAGCACGGTTTTGTTTGCTCTGCGTGCGTACAGAGCGGCGGTCAGTCCCGCAGGACCGCCGCCGATGATTATAATATCATACATTTCTCTGTTTCCTTATATATAGGACTTATGCTTCAATGAATTTCTTGATTTCCGAGACGCCGCTGTACTTTGCGACATTTCCGTTGCTGACCACAACAAGTGTGGGAGCCTGTCTGATTCCGAAGCGCTCAACAAGGTCGACATGCTCGTCGGCAAGCAGCTTTTCATAGACAAAGCCGGCCTTGTCGAGAACCGAGCAGGCTATCTTGCAGTTGGGGCAGGTTGCGGTTGTGAAGAGGTAAACCGCATTTTCCGCAGGTGCGAACCTGTCGGAAACCTCGGCGTCGCGCTCGCCGCAGCAGAGGCAGCCCTCGTGAGTAAGATGAGAATGGGCAACATCGTATACCTTACGGTCCTTATATTCCTGAGCCTTGCCGTCGTTCCAGTTCTGAACGGGACGGTAGTAGCCGGTGATACGGCTGTAGACC
>CAZDEI010000044.1:0-7173 GCA_964504325.1 uncultured Eubacteriales bacterium
ATATCGGCATCATCGAGGGTAAAGTCGAAGACCTCAAAATTTTCCTTCATTCTTTCGAAATGTGTCGACTTGGGAATTACGATAATGCCTCGCTGCAGATGCCAGCGCAGGATAACCTGTGCAGTCGTTTTTCCGTGCTTTGCCGCTATTTCCTTTAATTCGGGAAGCTCGAACATATTTCCGCGTCCCTCTCCGAAGGGCGCCCATGCCTCAAGCGAAACGCCGTATTTTTTATGCCATTTTTCCGCCGCTGTCTGCTGATTGTGCGGATGCAGCTCTATTTGATTCACCATCGGTCTTATGCGGCTGAAGGAGGCAATATCGACCATTCTGTCGGGATAAAAGTTGGAAATTCCTATTGCCCTGAGCCTTCCCTCATCGTAGAGCTCCTCTAATGCGCGGTAGGCACCGTATACATCGCCGAAAGGCTGATGAAGCAGACACAAATCAAGATAATCCACCTTAAGCTTTTTCATGGATTCCATGACCGACTGCCTGGTCTCGCTGTAGCCGTAGTGCTCTATCCAGACCTTTGTGGTTAAAAATATTTCTTTGCGCGGAATCCCACTCGCCGCAACGGCGCTTCCGACCTCCTCCTCATTAAAATAGCTCTGTGCGGTATCGATAAGGCGGTAGCCGAGCTTGAGCGCATCGGAAACACAGCGCTCACATTCATCCCTGGTGACCTGATATACACCGTAGCCGAGCTGAGGCATTTTTACGCCGTTTGAAAGAGTGATAAAATCCATATAAAACCTCCTTGTGTTGCTTATTCAAAGTGAAATTATCGTCTCCAGCGCCGCCGCTTTCCTGTCGTGCACCGCTTGCCGATAAATACGCAGAGGGCAAGCAGCAGGAGAGCCGCTGTTACGATTGCTATAACTGCTATTACAGCTTTTACCGTGCCTCGCTGCTCGTTGTTGTCTGCCTCATCCTTAATGAGGAGGGCAAGAGTCGCTTCCGCGGAGTCAAGCACCGAGAGGTTGTCGACAAGCGCTTTCTGCTTGTCTGTTAAGGCATTATATGCCGCTCGCGCCTCGGATATTTTTTTGTTACTTTCAAGAGTGACAGTGCCGATGGAGGATATAAGTTCGGCGACACTTTTCGCCTCACCTCGGTCGATTTCCTCACGCTCGGCGTAGGTTGTGATATTTTCAAGAAAATCGTTTTTCAGCGTATCCTCACCGACGGTGCTTCTGTAAAGACCGAAGTGGGCGGGGTTGTAGGTGGCAATTTCCGTCACTCTTGTAATCTGACCGGAGACTCCGTTGAGCCACGACTTGAACCATGTGCCCTGCTGAGAATTATGGCAGGGAAAGCCGAGCTTTTGTGATACGGTAAAGGCCGACATTCCGCCAAAGCTCTTCAGCGGTGTATCATAGTCGATAACTATTTTGTTTTCTGAATAGAGATGAAGGTATATCTTCTGTATATCCCAGACTCCGTAACGCTCGGCAGACTCGGGAAAGCTCTCGGGGTCGGAGGTGATATCCGCAGCCTTCATAACAAGATCTGCATATATTCTATGCATTCCGTGGCCGTATTCGCCGTTTATATCATGCGTTACGGTAACGAGCGGCTTGAATCTTCGAATCTGTGTGACGACAAAATCAAGCAGCTCCTCGCGGCTGACACCGAGCTTTTCGTAATAGGCATACATGCCCTCGAGGCTGTCGATACGCTCATCCGTAAAATCGCCGAAAACGGGATATGCTTTGAGTCCCGTAGCCCAAAGACCGTTTATGACCTCGTGAGCTCGTGTATTTGTGGCATAGGGCCCCTTTCTGTGATCGGTCATAAGAACAACCTGAACGCGGCATTTCCGTTCTCCTGAATATAGGGGGATGAGCCCTGCGAAAAAGAGCTGATCGTCATCCGAATGGGTGGAAAACAGCAATATATCGGCACCGTTTTCGAGCGGCGGCTGCCATTTTTGAACATGGCTCGGAAGTCTCTCACCCTCGCCGAAGCAGTAGAGCTCACTCATGCGTACCGAGCCGTTTTGAAAGCTCAGTGTTACCGAGGTGGGCGACTCGCCGAAAAGCTCCTTCAAATCTATAAGCTCGTGAAGAAAGCCGTATTTTCCGGCGGTTGCCTTGGCACCCGTATCGTTGTTAATAACCGTGTATTCTCCGTATTCAAGGTCGAAATAAATATAAACAGAGGCGATGCCCTTGTCGTTTTTAAGAACTATAGCAGCACCCGTTGCTGCCGAGCTTTTGTAGGTGTAGGTGCTGCCGTCACTTAAAAAGCCGAGCTCCTCATAGCCGGTGCCCGTTATCAGGGTTGACCGCGTGATATCCTCGGCAGTATCATCACTGTCGGCCGAGGCGGTGCCGCAGAGGGGGGGCAGAGCTATCAGCAGAGAGGTCAAAAGGCATATAAGCAGACCCTTGAGCTTCATTTGGTTTCTCCGATCGTAAAAAAGATTTGAAAACGCAAGCAGTCGGCATCCGCACAAAAGCCGCTCGGATACCGACTGATATTATTCCGTAATTGTGTTAAGAGAAATTCGGTCATCGGGAATTTCTCTTTCAGTGTATTCGACACTGCTTTTGCCGAGCGCAACGGCACATACGGGAGTAAAGCCCTCCGGAATGCCGAGCTCCTTTATAAGCCCCTTATCGGCAGCAAGCGCTATGATGCAGCCCCAAATATGACATACTCCGACTCCGAGGTCAACGGCGGCAAGCGCCATATTATGGGCGATAATAGCCGCGTTTGAGCAGCCAACACTGTCGGTGGCGGAGGAGGATACGACTATAAGCTCGGGCGCGCCGTATAAAAAGCTGCGACCCTCTGCACCGAAGGCCTTTGCGGTAAGCTGCTCGAGCTTGTTAAGGATATCCCTGCTTCTGATATCGGTCAGATGAACCGATTCGTATTTTGCGAGCCCGACGGGCGATGCATTTGCGGCACGGATTATACTGCTGCGCTCCTGCTCGGATACAGTCTCTCCCGTAAAGGAACGGATCGAACGGCGACAGCTTACTACATCCCTGAATTCCATAATGACATTTCCTCTCCGCTGCATTGCTATGCCTTAAAGCTAAAAATGGAACACAATACACAAACAATTGCTTTATCACTCAATAATTATAGCACATATAACATAAAAATCAAGAGCCGCTTTCGTTGAGCGACTCTTTGCACTTGTGTGGCTTTATAAATACCGAATCAATTAAAGGTGTTGATGATATTTCGTCTATGATTCTCTTGAGATATTCCTTTGCTGCAAGTATGTCGCGTGTCTGCTCCTCACACTACACCTCGCGCTCTATGGTTACGGGAGCGTTGTAGCCTCCAAGCCAATAAGTCGAAAATTCGGATATGACGAAGCGTACTTTTGTCGCTGCTTTAAGCAGATAACCGGCCTTTCGCCGATGAAATATATCGGAATTCTTCGTCTTGAAAGGGCAAGCAGGATGCTTGCCGAGGAAGAAATGTCGGTAGGAGGAATCGCGTCCGAATGCGGCTTTGCTGATGTCGGATACTTCTGCCGCTGCTTCAAGAAAAATTACGGGCTGACACCCACCGAATATGCGGAAAAGCACAGAAGCTGAAGCAGTAAACGCCTGTCTCGTATTATACCGAGGCAGGCGTTATTTTCGTGATGTGTTAATTTTTCGATTCCTAAATTCAGGTCAGCTCGGGCTGCTCTGAGGTGTCGGGACGGTATATAAGCAGTGCAAGCAGCAGGGCGGAAGCACCCGAAATAAGCTTTCCTGCTATCATGGGCAGCACATATGAATTATCGTAGGCCATTGTCAGTGCCAAATGTCCGCCGAACACAAAGGAGGCCGATACCGCAAAGGCGGAGTTGAGCACGGTGCCCTTTTTATCCATTTTATCGGCCGCGCCGAAGGATATGACATTTGAAACAAGGCTGCCGAGAAAGGCCGCCGCAGAGGCGCTGTTAATCCCGAGTCGAGTGCCGAGAGCATTGAGCGGCTTTTTCAACAGCTTTGAAATCAAAAACATGGCGGGAAGGGTTCCCGAAAGAGTAACACAGGCATTTACACAGATCATTGCGGCGTTTTGAAGGGTGTCGAAGCTACTGTGTAGCTCAATGCCCGTGAGGAAGGTGAAGACGGCAAGACCGAGGCCGATAATCGCAATCGCTCTTATAATAAAGCCCAGAACCTTGAAGCACCTTATGCATATGCTCGGTATCAGCAGCAGCGCCGCTCCGATTGCCACAGAAAAAATCATCAGCGGAAGCAGGTCGAGGAGCAGAGCCGAAATCGGAAGACCGCATAAAAGTCCCGCGAAAAAGCAGCCGACAGGCACTGTTACTATGCCGCAGAGAAGTCCGAAAAACAGCTCCTTGTGCCGCTCCTTCGGGACGACTGAAAGGGAAAAGGGAACCGTAAAGGATATCACACAGCCCATCATGGAGGAAACAATATAGGCGTTAAAGGCTCCGATATCGGAATCCTTGCATATCGCAGTCGAAAGCTGAACGCCGCCCATGTCGTTCGCAAAGAGAGAGGCCGGAATTATCGACGGGTCTATACCGAGGCTGCTGTAGAAGCATTCGAAAAACGGGGTCAGCCATTCGCCGATAGCAGGCGCCAATACGATCATTCCGAGCATTGACATTGCCATTGGGCAGAAGAGGGAAAAGCCCTTTTCGAATTCCTTGCCTATGCCGATTTTGTTGCCTATTATAAGGTCAACGGCACCGAGGAGCGAAAAGCCGAGTATGACCGCTGTAAGCATGCTCATAGCAAAACCTCCCTGAAGCCGTCATCGGTCAGTATCCATTTTGTAGTAAAGCCGGCCGAAAGCAGCAGCTCCTCGGCCTCCTTATAGCAGCAATCTATAAAGTCCCTGTTGTGACAGTCGGAGGTGATAACTGCACCGAAGTCGCAGGCCTTGAATTCCTTCAACAGCTCAAGCTGAGGATAGAGTGAGCTTCTGTAGCCGCGCGCCACGCCGCCGGTATTGACCTCAAAAAGGGGAATTCTGCCCTTCAGAGCGTGAATTGCCTCGAAGCCGAGCTCAATATAAGCCTTAGAGCTCGTGTCAATAAATTCAGCCCTTTCGTTGTTTTTTGTGAGAAGATCGAAATGTCCGATTATGTCAATTTTTCCCTTCTCGGGCAGTCGGGCAACAGTTTCGTAATACCTTTCGGCAAAAAGCATTCCGTCGCCGCCGAAATTGTTGTTTATGTAGGAAAGTGTCTCCTCAAGACCGCGGTCAAAGCCCAAAATTTGACCGTCAAAATCAAGATAGTGAACCGAGCCGATAAGATAATCAAAGCCGTCGGTGGGGACCTCGGAAAAGAATTCAAGCTCCATACCGCAAAAAATGTCAATGGTGCCCCTGTATTTTTCCTTAAGAGCACAAATTTCCTTCTTGTAGAGCTCGGCCTTTTCAACGGTCATCTGATTCGGATTCGGAGAAAAGCCCATATACGAATGCTCCGAAAAGCCGATCGAGTCAAAGCCTCTTTTAATTGCCTCAAGCAGCATTTCCTCAGGCCTGTCTCTTCCGTCGCCGTATGTCGAATGAATGTGTAAATTCTGTTTGCAGCTCATGAAAAACCACCCAATGCTTTTTTGTCCAATATATTATAGCTCCCGCGGCTGTTTAAATCAATAACGGGGAGTGATAAAAGAAGAAGCAATTCGAAAAAAATCGCCTTTAGGGATACTCTGTCGAAAAAAGCTGCCCGAAAATCGGACAGCTTTTGTAATATTGAGTAATTATTTATTCAGCTCGTCGACGAAATATGCGCTTGTGTATGCATTCTTTCCTGCGGCATCGGTGACGGTTATGCGAATGTAGTTGTCTGTATCATGCACATCAAACTCGGCCTCGGTCAGCTCACTGTCGGCTGTGGGATATCTGCTTTCGGCACGCCTTACGCCTGTGCTGAGCCTTATCGCGGCTGCGGGTGAGCATTTGATTTTGATTTTTCCGTCGCAGTAAACAAGACCGTATATCTCGGGTGCCTCGGAGGCGTAGAAGCTTCCCCTGACAAGAGCATCGGTCAGTGCGGTGTATTCGAGCGCCTCGGCATTTATCATTGTGAAGCTGCCGAAGGAATCGCTTGCGTAGTTGTGATTGTCATCGGTTGCGGTGCAGAAGATTCTTTCACCGTTCCTCAGCATATCGTCATATTCCTTGTCGTTATGCTCCGGAAAGCCCTGCTCAAGGGAGGAATAGTTTACGACCTCCATGGCGTGCATGCCGTGATATGCCGTGTAATCGTTGTAGCTCTCCAAGGACCATGCCGGATGATTGTATGTGACGAAGAAGCCGTTATTTCTGTTTTCCGCGATTATATCATTTATGCATTCAGGGGTGTAGTGTCTCTCGTAATCGGGCTTTGAGGTGTCGAATTTTATCACGCCTCTGTAATTCGGCGCATTGCAGAAGAGATACTTTTCCCTGTGGTAGCAGTGCTGTGTGATGTTGTCGGGACTCAGAGCGATAAAGCAGAGATGGCAGGTTTTGTAGGCTGCGGGCTCGGCGGCCTCCTCGTTAATTTCCATTTCATAGCCGTTTAGTGCAATAAAGCCGTCGTCGTTGAGCTCGGGGTGGGGAACAAGAACATCGTGATCCGTAAAGGCGATTGCGGAATACCCCTGCTCAACATACATTTTCTTGACCTCCTCGGGAGCTTTTCCTCCGTCCGAAACTGTTGTATGACAATGCAGATTTGCCTTGAAGTATTTAAGCTTTTCGTCAAGAAGTACTTTTTTCATAAATATAGCCTCCGAGCTGTCAAAATTCAACATGCTTTTACACAGCGCCTCCGTAAAGGATAAGCCGCTTTATGCTAATTATAAAATAATACACGGGCGACCAAAAGTCAACTCAATTTTTGTTTGTGTCCGTTTTGATAAAAAACGATCATTGTTTAAGAACTGTAGAACATTATGAGCTGTGATTACGAAGGACCTCATGTCGTCGGGATAGACAGACCGGTCGCTTACAAATGATTTTCAAAGCGCTCCGCGGTGATTTTTCCGTCCTTAATAACAAGGCGACACATCCGAGCGGTTCTTCTTTCGACATATTCTGCGCTGTCTGTATTCTTTATATCTCTGCCATGTTGCTAAAATGAAAAAAAGACAACAAGAGCAGACACCTATCACAAGATAAAATAGCAATCAATGAAATCTTGGCGCTGCCACGGTGAAATCCTCACCGTATACTGCC
>CAZDEI010000045.1:0-7051 GCA_964504325.1 uncultured Eubacteriales bacterium
AATTGTTACGAACGGTTGAAAAACTGCAAAAACAAACAATATCTAAATCGGCATACCCCGTGAATCGTAGTTATGGAATCGGCCGAAGCGTTATATATCTCTGCGGCCTTAATCTATAGTAATAAATATCGGTTTTTTTGTCAACCGCAGGCGCTTGAATTTCCGGCTCATAAGGCGGAATAATATTCTAAGACAGGGAGGCGGTGATGAGCATGAAAACCGATGAGCGGTATCGGGAAATGACGGAAAAGCCAATCTCGGCGCTGCTGCTTAAGCTGTCGCTTCCCACAGCGGCTGCGATGTTGATATCGGCACTTTACGGAGCCCTTGATATGCTGACCGTTGCTAGACTCGGGGAGGGTGCCGTATCCGCAGTCGGCTTTGCGTTTCCCGCCTCGGCGGTAATACAGGCGGCGGCACTCACGGTTGCAACGGGAGCGGGTAGCAGAATTTCTCTTGCCCTCGGCAGACGGCAGCAGGGTGAGGCTGAATCGCTTGCCTCTGCGGGAATTGCAGCTGCAGTCGGTCTGGGACTTCTGACCTCGGCAATCGGCTGTGCCGTTTGCGGTGGGGCCTTGAAAGCCACCGGTGCGACGGCTGAGGTGCTGAAGGCGGCCCGTGAATACTGCATGATACAGCTGTCTGTCGCTGCTCTGCCTATGCTTTCGACACTTTTCGCAGCCATGCTCAGGGCAGAGGGTAAAACGCCGACGGTGCTGCTTGCGATGCTTTGCGGCTTTGCCGTCAAGCTCGCACTGAACCACCTGTTGACTGTCGAATTCAATTCGGGGGTTAGGGGAGTTGCACTTGCAACGGAGGCAGGACAGCTGATTGAGCTTGCCGCAATGCTGTTGCCGTATTTTCGCGGAAAAACGGTAATATGTCTTAAAAAAATCCGCTTTCATACGCGAGCAGCCTGCTATGCCGTCCTGCTTTCGGGCGGACTTCCGTCGGTGCTTCGGCAGGGCTTTTCTGTGGTCGCCTCTCTGCTTATTAACCGCATGGCTGCCGAATACGGAGCGGTCGCAGTCGCCTGTGCCGCCGTTTCGGGGCGAGGCTTTATGCTGCCCTTTTCCGCTGTCCTTGGAATTGCGCAGGGCAGTCAGCCGATATCCGGCTACAATTATTCCTCGGGAAGGCGCAAAAGGGTGGGCAGGACGGTCATCGCAGCCGTGCTTTTCGCCGAGCTGCTTGCATTGCTTGCGGCAGCGGCAGGCTTCTTATTCTCCGAACGAATATCGGTGCTCTTTGTTGAGGGCGAGGAGGGCGTCAGGCTCTGCTCCGAGTGGCTGAGGTATGCGGCGGCAGGCCTTGTGTTCACTCCCGTGGCCACCGTGCTCAACATGCTGCTGCAGGCTATCGGAAAACCGCTTTTATCCTCGCTTTTCTGCTCTCTCAGACAGGGACTGCTTTTTATTCCTCTTGTCATACTGCTGAACAGGCTGTCTGGGCTTCACGGTCTGCTTGCGGCACAGGCAGCGGCGGACGCACTGAATTTTGTACTTGCTTTGCCCTTTGCTGTCCTTCTTGTAATAAGGCTTTTCAAGGAAAAGGGCTGATTGTATAGCCTTGTGATATAAAAAAACGGGAGCGGATCCGAGTCGATCCGTTCCCGCCTTGCTTGCTATGGATTATTTCAAAGGCCTGCAGATATCAAGCTCAAGCGGCTCCTCGCCGCCCTGAAGCTCATGCACCGCCACATTCGAAAAGCTTGTATATGAGCTGTGAGACTCAAAGCCGATAACGCTTCCCGTGAGCACTGGCTCCTCGTATTCGAATACCGGTGCTTTGAGCCTGCCGACGAATATCGAATACCTTTTGCCCTGCTTGATAACGGTGAGCCTTGTCGGTGTATCCGGACATTCTTTTTTATATGCGGGAGCAAGCTCCTTGCCTCTTGAGGTGAGGCGAAGCTCACCCTCGGAATTGACCGAGAGCAATATTCCGGCATCCTCTTGCGTGCTGTCGACGCCGTACATCGAGGAAAGCAGGAGTCCTGCCTCGGCACTGCCGTTAATGGGCTTCAGGCTCACGGCTGCGGTTAAGACATAGTCGGTGAGAGCAAGTCCTCGTCTGAATATCGAGGCGCAGGCCGCGGCGGTGGTGAGAAGACAGCCGTTTTCGACCCTGTAGCCGTAAATACTGGGAGAGTAAAGAAGCGCGGAATCGGCACAGATATTGAAGTTGCAGACATCGGCAGCCGCATTTCCCGTTGCAAAGGAGAAGAAGCCCTCGTACATACCCTTAAGCTCGGCCTCAAGTATGGGCTTGATTTTCCGTCCCGAATATACATGCGCCGTGCCGGACTTGACCTCGAGCACAAGTCGGGTCTGCATGTGTGCCTGCGGAGCCGTGGCGGAGGCAAGCTCTATTTCGCCGCGGAAAAGCTTAACGGCGCCGCTTCCGTCAAGACGGAGAGTGTATGCGGAGGTTACCTCGGAATCGAATGCGCTCCTGCCGAAGGTGAAGCCGACCCAGCCGTTGCCGTCAAGCAGTCTGAAGGAGGCCTCGGCGCGGAAGTCCTTATAGGTCTTGTTGACTATTCCGAGCTGATTGTCGCAGACCTCGGTATTGCGCCAGCCCTCGGGAGCCTTGTCCCAGGCTCTTTCGATAAAGCGCAGCACATAGCTGTTTTGACGCTCGGTCTCGGGAAGAATACGCTCGGGAAGAACGGGAGTTCTCGGAGTGAAGAAGGAGACTCCGTCCTCAAGAGCGTTTCCGAAGCTGACATAGTCCACCGAGGCTGCGGTGTCACCCCGAGCCTCGATTCCCGGCAGCTCAAGCGAAAGGTTCATAAAGCAGGGCTCGCCGAGCGAGCTCCAATGGGCACCGTCATAGGAATACACTGCCGTGTAGCAGGTGCCGATCCTTTGAAGCTGAATTATTATTTCGTCGTTGGGATGAGCATCAAGCTGGCTGTTAAGCAGAACAAGCTCGCCGCAGGAGGTCTTTCCCGTGAAAAGGTAAACGCCTCCGTCTCGGAAGATTCGGCCTGCCATGAATTTGCTTTTGCTGTCCTGCTTGGAAATAACGGCTGCAAGCTCGCCTGCCCTTGAGGGAGTATAGTCAAGCCTTGCCTTGAAGCTCCAATCGTTGTCGGTGGAGCGGGTGGTCAGCTCGTCTCCGCCCTTCAGCACGATTCGGCCGTTTTCGGTGACAAGTCCCTCGGTGTTGAACATGGAGGTCTGTACGCCGTTGAAATCGTCGGCAAGGGCTCTGTCCTCGTAGCTCTCAACGGTGGGGCTGGTAAAGCAGGCGGTGCCGTTTGCGGCGCCGAAGCCCGTAAAGACCTTATCGGCGGCGGCAAGCTTTATTTCACTTCCCGAGACGCCCTCGATGCCGAAGGTATTGTCGGCCTTGCGGTACAGGCAAAGCTTACCGTCGAATTTTGTCGAGGTAAGCAGCTTGCCGTTTGCGGTCACCGTAAGGGTGCCGCTTGCAAGCTCGGCTTTGTAGCAGATCGACTCCGCCTCGGGCGAGCTCTTAACCGTGAGATAGCCGTTTCCGTTTATCTCGGCCGAAAGCTTAAAGCTTCCGAAGGCGGGAAGCAGATAGCTTCTGTCACCCTCTGCGGAATTTACGGTTACGGTACCCTCAAGCTCATCCGAGATATCCTCGGAGCAGTCGCCGGCGGAGTAGTAGCCAAGGCGGAAATTTGAGGTGGCCTTGCCGCCGAAGACGAGAATTCTGCCGCCCGGTATCACATCAAGCGTGAGCAGTCCGTTTTCGACCGTGAAGCGCTCGCCGGTGAGCCAATCGGTCAGCACACTTCCGTCTGCAAGTGTGGCGGCTGCGGCATCAACGGTGTGAGTCTGAGTCTCGTTTGCTTGATTCGTAAGGGTCAAAACGGTGCCGTTTTCGTCAAATCTCGCGTAATTTATCGAGGTCTCATTGTGCCCGAAGGGAACGAGAGCGCCTGTCCTCACCGCAGAATATTCGCGGCGAAGCTCAAGCATTGCCTTGAAGAAGTTGTGCATTTTGTAATCCCATCTTGATTCGTCCCAATCAAAATATGAGAAGCCGTTGCGCTTGTTTCCCGCGCGGTCGATAAAGCCTCTGCCGCCGAAGTTGTGCTCCTCTCCGTAATAAACCGAGGGAGAGCCGATAAAGGTCATCTGGAGCAGACGGGCGGTCTTCCAGGCATTGAAGGCCCCGGGGCGCAGATTGTTGCAGGATTCATCGTGCGTATTGACCTGAAGCTTTGAGCAAAGGCAGGTGCTTCTCGGCATGCATCTCAGGTTGCCGTGGAAAAGGTTGTTGTAGATTTCTATACAGCTGTTTCCGACCTTGGGATCGAGAAGCTTTTCAAAGGCCTTGTTAACGCCTATCTGCCACTGACTGTCCCAGCAGCCGCTGCGGAGCTGCAATGCACCCGAGGCCTCGGAAAGGGTGTTGAATTCGGGATTTACCGCACGAATGCGGTCGTATATTGTCGGCATCACACGCTCGGTACGCCCTGCAATGTGTCTGCCCTTTTTCTGCTCCTCGTTCTCCCAGGGATAATCGTCGCTCGTGCCGTCATGTCCGGTTATCCAGCCGCCGCAGTCGAAGCGGTAGCCGTCGACACCGAAGCCCTGAGACTTATCCGCGTATCTTATGAGGCTGGTTTCACGGTCGCCGTACAAAAGCTCCTGCGCCTTGGGATCACAGTGGTTCAGCGTAAAGCCGTTCCACATCGGATGGCCGCCGTTGTCGGGATCGCAGAAGAAGGAATAGTACGGGCTGCTTTTATTAAGGGAGCCGTCGTCATTGCTTTCCTCAAGCCTGGGAGTGGGCCAACGGTTGCTTCGGTTGATATACATACCCTCAAAGGTTGTGAAATAGACAACGACATCCTGCATCAGGCGCAGACCCTTGCCGTGCATATAGTCTATAAACTCGGAATACTTATCTGCATTACCGAAGGTTGATTCGATCTGATCGAAGTCATCGCTTCCGTAGCCGGCGTTCTGCTCCGCCTTTTGAATCGGATCGTAGAAAACACCGTCGCAGCCGAGCTCCTTAATATAATCGGCCTTATCCATGATTCCCTGAAGATCTCCGCCGTAGCGGTCACGCAGGGTGAGGTGGTGGAGATTCCACGGCTGATCGTAGTTTTCGTCCGACTGCATATCGTCATTTGTCGGGTCGCCGTTATAGAAGGAATCCGGCATTACCGAATACCAGGACATTCCGCGAGACCACTCGGGTCCCCTGTAGCCGGGCAGAATATACCAGCCGCGATTTTCATAGCAGGGATCGTCAAGCACCTGTCGTGCATCCATATAGCGCTTGCCCACGGGCGAATGGTCGCTGAGCTGTGAGTAGTAATAGGTCTTACCGTCAAGCTGCGAGGTAACGGCAAAGCAATAGGTGAGGCCTGCTGCTCCGACATTGAAGGTAGCCTCAAAGAATTCGTATTTGCCCGTTTTATCGTATGCGGAGCCGATTCCGGTCATGGGATATTCGGATATAACCTCCTCGGACTTGACATTGAGAACGGCACTGCTTACATGACCGAGTCTCGCCCTCAGACGCACGGTAATATTCTCATCCCTTGCGGGCTCGAGCTTGCTTAAAAAATAAACAGCCTGATCGTGATATATCTCGGGATAGCCGAGGTAATCACTGAACTTTACCTGTTTTTTTGACATATTGCGCACAATCCTTTCAATTTTGGCTTGTCAAGGTGTATTTTAATTGATTTAGCAGGAAAAAGCAACCGATTTCAGGTAAATAAATGCCGTTATAATACACAAAATGGCGAGGGCGTTTTTGTGCAAAAGCAGGCGGATATCCGCGTGTAACGGATATCCGCCGAAGGGCTCTCATGAGTATTTGATTATTCCGCTCGTGAGCTCCGTGCCGCAGGGCAGGGGTGACTCAAAGGACAGCACATATCGGTCGGTTATGGCACATTCAAGCTCGAAAAGCGGGTCGCCCTTGAGAAGAGAGGGGCGCAGAGCTATCGGGACGCCCTCCGAGGAGGCGGAGGAAATAAGGCTCTGTCCCGTTTGATTCATTCCGAGAATACGCACATAGGTGGGAAGCGAGGCGCCGAGCGAGGCGTCAATGTCGAAATATGCCGATAAAATCGCTCTTTTTATGCGTGCCATCGTGTGGCGCTTGGTTTTGGTCAGCTCGGCAAGCTCATTTACCGAGGAGGCCCTTCTAAGGGCATTGTAAAGCCTGAATTCAAGCCCGTCACCCATTCCGGCAACGCTCGAGAGCTCCCTTGCGGACATACCGCGCAGCTTGGAAATCACGGCCTTGTCTATCGCCTCGGGCGTAGCTATATGCCCATGGGATATGCAGCCTTTGAGTATTATTCCGCAGGAGGAGGGCATGAATTCGGCAGCCCTCGAAAGCTCGCCCTTGACGATAAGCTCGCGGATAAATGAGGCCGAGGCAAGCTCGCCGACCGTCTCCTGCCCGTCGTGCTCGGCACCCTT
Organism: uncultured Eubacteriales bacterium; assembly: GCA_964504325.1. GTDB lineage: Bacteria > Bacillota > Clostridia > Oscillospirales > Acutalibacteraceae > RGIG7384. The sequence goes on from CAZDEI010000045.1 coordinate 6,432, forward strand.
GCGCTGTATGCAGATCGGCCGAAGGGAGGAGTCGAGCTTTTTAATTTGAGTTATATATTCGATTCCGAGAATATCGTTCGGTGATTTTAATTCGGCAGCCTCACCGAAAAGCTCGGTAAAGGCGGCGTAGCGTGCCGCCGAAAAGGAAAGACCCTTTTTAAGCGCTGCCCTTATAAGCGGCTCGAGACGGCTGTCGGAAAGCTGCTCGGAAAGCTCGGAAAGCCTTTCGGCAGAGCCGCATTCGCTGCCGAACACAAGTGCATCACAGCCGAGTCGCTCGGCAATAAACACGCCTGCCCGTGCAAAGCCCTCGGCGGAGGAGAGCGCAAAGCAGGAGGGAAGCTCGGCGACAAGATCCGACCCGCAGGAGAGTGCCATTCTTGCTCGGGTGAATTTGTCGCAGACGGCAAGCTCGCCGCGCTGAACAAGATTTCCGCTCATGATCGAAGCAACGCAATCGAAGCCCATTTGACGAATCCTGTCGATTTGATAGGCGTGACCATTGTGAAAGGGATTGTATTCGCAGATAATTGCCGCGGTTTTCATTTTTGCCTCCGAAAAATGCCGTCTGCGGCAACGCCGCTCTTGCAATTCAAATTTTCATGTTGTATCATATACAT